>CAYYWS010000011.1:0-24130 GCA_964473955.1 uncultured Paraperlucidibaca sp.
TAAAGTAGGCAATGAGCCTGAATTATATCCATTGCTGTTGCGTCCTGTGGATGATTTGGAACTGACTGTTCGTTCAGCTAACTGCTTAAAAGCCGAAAATATTTATTATATCGGTGACTTGGTGCAGCGCTCAGAAGTTGAGCTGCTGAAAACACCAAACCTAGGCAAAAAGTCTTTGACCGAAATCAAAGATGTGTTGGCGTCGAAAGGTTTGTCTTTAGGCATGCGTCTTGAGAACTGGCCACCAGCCAGTCTCCGCAACGATGATCGACTGAACTTCCGTTCACGTTAATCATCTACTGAATTAGTGTAGGAATACTGCCATGCGTCATCGTAATAGTGGTGTAAAACTGGGTCGTACCACTGCCCACCGTGGTGCCATGTTTAAAAATATGGCTGTGTCACTGTTCGAGCACGAATTAATTCGTACTACAGTGCCGAAAGCAAAAGAACTGCGCCGTGTTGCCGAGCCGTTGATCACGCTGGCAAAGAACGACACTGTGGCTAATCGCCGCTTAGCGTTCGCACGTACACGTTCAAAAGAAATGGTCGGTAAATTATTTACCGTGTTGGGTCCGCGTTACAAAGAGCGTAACGGTGGTTATCTGCGTATTTTGAAAGCTGGCAATCGCCCAGGTGACAATGCGCCGATGGCTTACGTTGAGCTCGTTGGTCGTGAACTGACAGCTGCTCCTGTTGATGCTGAATAAGCATTAACACACAAAAAACCGGCACTTCTTGATAAAAGAGTGCCGGTTTTTTTATGTCTGAATTTTGTCACTAGAGCCTAACTTGACGCAGCCCTAAGTAGGGCTGCCGAGTAGGGGCGCAAGGAAGCGTCCGGTGTGTGATTTGGGGTTGGCTGCGACTGCTTCTGGTGATCCCACGGCGACAATTTCTCCGCCACCACTACCACCCTCAGGGCCTAAATCAATGATCCAGTCTGCGGTCTTAATGACATCCAAATTGTGCTCAATAATAACCACGGTGTTGCCGTGATCACGCAGGGCGTTGAGCACTTCCATTAATTTTTTGATGTCATGAAAGTGAAGCCCCGTCGTGGGTTCGTCAAGAATATAAAGTGTGCTGCCGGTATCACGCTTGGCTAACTCGCGGGCCAGTTTGACGCGCTGTGCCTCACCACCAGACAGGGTAGTAGCTGCTTGCCCCAAGGTAATGTAAGACAGGCCGACGTCAATTAGTGTTTGCAAGCGTCGAGCTAGAGCAGGAACGGCATCAAAGAACTCGCGTGCGACCTCAACAGTCATTTCGAGTACTTGATCAATGCTTTTGCCCTTAAAGCGAATATCTAAGGTCTCACGGTTATAACGTTTGCCATGGCAAATATCACAGGGCACATATACGTCAGGTAAGAAATGCATTTCTACTTTGATAACACCGTCACCTTGACAGGCTTCGCAGCGTCCGCCTTTGACATTAAACGAGAACCGACCAGGACCATATCCGCGTGACCTTGCTTCTTGGGTACCAGCGAATAACTCACGAATCGGGGTGAAAATGCCGGTATAAGTTGCTGGGTTTGAGCGTGGTGTGCGGCCGATAGGGCTTTGGTCAATATCAACCACCTTGTCCAAATGTTGCATGCCTTCAATGCGGTCATGGGCAGCAGGGGTGCGTTCATTGGCACCATTTAATAGGTGTGCAGCAACGGGATAAAGCGTGGCATTAATCAGTGTGGATTTGCCTGAGCCGGAGACGCCGGTGATGCAGGTCATCAAGCCAATCGGAATATCTGCGGTGACATTTTGTAGATTATTGCCTGATGCATTAATGATGCGAAGCTGGCGTTTAGGATCTGGCAAGCGACGCTCAGGAATGGTGATGCCTTTGCGGCCAGACAAATAGTCACCAGTGAGCGACTTAGGCGCATTCAGAATGTCGGATAACTGGCCTTGAGCAATAATTTCACCGCCATGTACGCCAGCGCCAGGACCAATATCAATAATATAGTCTGCCGCCCGAATGGCATCTTCATCATGCTCAACGACTAAGACGGAGTTACCTAGGTCGCGTAAATGTGTGAGCGTTTTCAGTAGCCGTTCATTGTCTCTTTGGTGCAAACCAATTGATGGTTCGTCGAGCACATACATAACGCCGACAAGACCAGCGCCGATTTGTGATGCAAGGCGAATACGCTGTGCTTCACCGCCGGATAATGTTTCTGCGGAGCGTGCGAGGCTTAAGTAGTTCAGGCCTACATTGACCAAGAATTGTAGGCGCTCACGGATTTCTTTCAAAATCTTGTCGGCAATTTCGCCTTTTGCACCGGTTAACTGCAGGCCATGAAAATAGTCGCAGGCAGCAGCAATAGGCATTTGTGAAATGGCGGGTAGGTTGTGTTGCTCAACATAAACATGGCGCGCCTCAATACGTAAGCGAGAGCCGCCACAGTCGCTGCAGGCAGCAGTGGTTAAGTACTTTGCAAGTTCTTCGCGCACACTGTTTGATTCGGTTTCTCGGTAACGGCGATCAAGGTTGCGCAAAATGCCTTCAAAGCTATGCTGGCGTAGTACTTGTTTGCCACGATCACCGGTGTAGTTAAATGTGATTTGCTCATCACCAGAACCATTGAGTAGTACTTGCTGCACTTTATTGGGCAGCTCATGCCATGGTGTGTCCAAGCTAAATTGATAATGTGTGGCTAAGGCCTCTAGCATGGCGTAATAGTAAAAGTTGCGTTTATCCCAGCCGCGAATAGCACCCTCGGCCAAAGATAGCTCCGGCTGAGTTATGAGGCGTTGCACGTCGAAATATTGCCGTACACCAAGACCATCACAACTAGGGCAGGCGCCAGCAGGGTTATTAAACGAAAATAAGCGCGGCTCCATTTCGGTAATGGCATAACCGCAGTGTGGGCAGCTGAACTTGGCAGAGAACACCATTTCTTGCGCGCTGCCGTCTAATGGTGCAACCCACGCAATACCTTCAGCGATGCGTAATGCGGTTTCAAATGACTCTGCCAGTCTAAGGCCAAGGTCAGGTCTAACCTTAAAGCGATCCACAACAACTTCGATGCTGTGTTTACGTTGCTTGTCCAAGGCTGGCGCCTCGTCCAAGTCAACTACTAGTCCGTTAATGCGTGCACGCACAAAGCCATCAGCACGCAGGCGCTCAAACACATGTAGGTGTTCACCTTTGCGTTCACGTACTACGGGCGCTAACAGCATCCAAGACGAGCCCTCAGGCAGACTAAGTACGTGATCAACCATTTGGCTGACGGTTTGTGCGCTAAGTTCGACATTGTGCTCTGGGCAGCGTGGAGAGCCTACGCGGGCAAAAAGTAGGCGCAAATAGTCATGGATTTCGGTGATGGTGCCAACCGTTGAGCGCGGGTTGTGTGATGTTGATTTTTGCTCGATGGAAATGGCCGGAGATAAGCCTTCAATATGATCAACATCCGGCTTTTCCATTAGCGATAAAAATTGGCGTGCATAAGCAGACAGTGATTCAACATAACGACGCTGGCCTTCGGCATACAGCGTATCGAAGGCAAGTGATGATTTGCCTGAGCCCGAGAGTCCGGTAATAACGACTAATTTGTCGCGTGGAATATCAAGGCTGATGTTTTTCAGATTGTGCGTGCGTGCGCCACGTACTTTGATGCTGCTCATTGCTACTGCTGCCGTCGTGTAAGAACAATCAACCAGTATACGCAATGAACCTGACAATCCCAGACTACAAGTTAATTTGTTGAGGGGTGATGTTGCCTCAACACCTGTTAGAATCGCCCACTTCTTGTTTGGGTGTGTGGGTTATGAGCGCTTTTTCTGCGATAGAACGCCGAGCAGTGTTGTCTTTAGCGAGTATTTTTTCGCTGCGCATGATGGGCTTGTTCATGATTTTGCCGGTGTTTGCCATTTATGGCACGCAATTAGAGGGTGCCAGCCCATTTCTAATTGGTGTGGCTATTGGCGCCTACGGCCTAGCACAACTGTTGTTGCAAATTCCCTTCGGTGTATTAGCTGATCGTTTTGATCGACGTCTATTAATCTTGTTAGGCCTAGTGTTGTTTGTGCTGGGTGGCGTGTTGGCTGCTGCTTCAACATCAATTTGGGGTGTGATAGCCGGTCGATTTTTGCAAGGTATGGGTGCTATTTCTGCTGTTGTGATGGCGCTTATGTCGGACTTGGTGCGTGATGAGAATCGTAGCAAAGGCATGGCTATTTTAGGCATGAGTATTGGTGTTGCCTTTGCGTTGTCCTTTGTTGTGGGGCCATGGTTGGCGGCCAGCTTAGGTTTGTCCGGGTTGTTTATTGCCACTGCGGTGCTGGGTGGTGCGGCCATATTACTGACGCTGATTTGGTTACCGCGTGGTCGCCAAGTGAATCATTTGCCTGCTGACTACCAACAACAGTTGCGGAACATGTTGGCGTTGCCAGAGTTGCGTCGTTTAAATGTAGGTATTTTTAGTTTGCATTTGGTCATGATGGCCTGTTTTGTGGCCTTGCCTAGTATGTTGGTGAGTGCTGGTCTGCCCGCAACACAACATGGTTGGTTGTATTTGCCGGTGATGTTGCTGTCATTTGTGGTGTTAGTACCGGCGGTGGTAGTGGCAGAAAAGAAGCAGCAAATTCGCCGGGTGTATTTGTCTGCAATTACTTTATTGCTGATATCGATGCCGATATTAGCACTGGTGCAGCAAAGTCTTTGGCCGCTGCTCTTGGCGGTGGCGCTGTTCTTTTTTGCCTTTAATTTACTGGAGGCCATGCTGCCATCATTGGTTAGCAAAATGTGTCCGCCAGCAAGCAAAGGCACTGCCATGGGTATCTACAGCACTAGTCAATTTGCTGGCGCATTTGTTGGTGGTGCACTTGGCGGGTTGCTGTTGCAAAAGGGCGGCAGTGCAATGCTGTTTTGGGGTTTGGCGGTAGTTATGCTGTGCTGGTTATGGCGCGCATCGTCAATGGCCTCGCCACGTTACTGGCAAAGTGTGGTGTTGCAGCCAGAACAAGACTTAAATCGAGAGCAGCTAGAGCAACTCCGTCAATTGCCGGGTGTGGAAGAGTTAGTGATGATGAATGATGACCAGCTGTTATATCTGAAGGTTGATCAGGTTTTATGGCAGCCAGATGCGCTCATTAATCTGCCGGTTCGAATAAAAACGAGTTGATACTGGCGAAGATGTCAGGGCTGGTCTACAGTTAAGAACACTAAGATAAGTACAGTTGGAGGTTGCAATGCGTGGGGTTAATAAGGTCATTTTGATCGGTAATTTGGGTCGTGACCCCGAGGTGCGTTATCTGCCTTCAGGCGGTGCCGTGGCAAACATCACGGTAGCAACCAGCGAGTCTTGGAAAGACAAAACCACTGGCGCTATGCAAGAGCAAACAGAGTGGCATCGTGTTGTGTTTTATGGTCGCTTAGCTGAAATTGCCGGCGAGTATCTACGTAAGGGCTCTAAAGTGTTTTTAGAGGGCTCTTTGCATACGCGTAAATGGCAGGATAAGCAGTCTGGTCAAGACCGTTACAGCACCGAAATTAAAGGCAGTAATTTGCAGATGTTGGATAGCAAAGGTGGCTCATCTAATGACGGTGATCATCAAGCTATGCCAGATTACGCCAACTTTGATTCAACACCTTCTACATCTGCAGCTCCGCAGCGCTCGGCGCCTGCACAGCAGCGACCTAGCCCTGCAGCACCAGCGCCTATGAACGATTTTGATGATGATATTCCGTTCTAAACCCTGATGTGTTTTGCTTAAGCCCATTTGTCCGCAAATGGGCTTTTTTATGGGCACAAAAAGCTGCCATTGTCTGTAACCATAAAACACACAACTTTTGATGGATTTATGGTTATCATGCCAACCAACTGTTTGTTTAAAAGACAGGCTGCGCTAAAACTTAAGGGGGAGTGTGTGCGTTTGAGTCGCCGCTGGTTATTACTGCCATTTTTCTTGATTGTGCTGGTATCGTTACTGGCTCACGCGCCCTCGCGAGTATTACAGTCCTCTCTACCGGCAAGTTTTCAGCCAGAGCGCTGGGGCGGGTCTATCTTTAATGGCCAAGTAACTGGGCGTTATCAACAATTCCCAACCTATGTTGAATGGAAGTGGCGCCAGTCGGGGTTATTTACGCTAAGCCTGGCGGGTAACCTACGAGTGCGCAGCGCAGTGACTGCGGATCTGAGCTTTGCTCGTGGGTTATTGAGTTGGCATCTTGATGCGCCATTAGTGGCATTGACTGCTGGTGCAGTGCCGGGGTTGCCCGCGGGCTTTGTTATGCCGGCGTGGCGCGGAGGCAATATACAGGTTGCGCGCGCCCATAGCGGTGAGTGGAAGCAAGCTTCCGGTCGATTATTGACTGCAGGTGGGCCTATGCGTCTGGTCTTACAGGGCCAGGTGCAGGACATCAGCCTGCCGGCAGCAGTTGTTGAGCTTAGTCTGCGTGACCAAGACTTGGTTGCAGACATGAAAACAGAGGCTGGTGAGGCGTTAGCAACCATGACGCTGACGGCGGATCATCGTGTGCAGTGGCAGTTGCGTGATCGCTTGTTGCGATTAAAGCCGGGTTATGTGTCACAAAATGACTTGGACTTGATTGTATTAACCGTTGCGGAACCTTTGTAATGCGCATAATAAAATTTATGGCACTATGTACGCGTGAAAAGCCAATGCCTAAAAAACAACAAGCGAGTGCGTGGGTATGACTGAGCGTTTGCAACTGTTCATACAGCAGGCGCGCAGTGAGCGCACAGCGAACATTATTTTTTTACTGTCTATCATCGTGTTGGCCTGGTTGCTGGGGCGTATGTTGTGGTTATTGCTGCAAGGCCCAACAACAGCATTACCGATGCCCAGCCAAATGACGGCCACTATGGCCGCAGTTCGTGTGCAGCCAGAACAAATTGCAGCCGTATTTGGTGATCAGCAAACCGTGGCGCAAGCTGAGCCCGAAAATACGACCTTGCAGCTACGTTTGACTGGTGTCATTGAAAGCTCGGATGCAAAGCAGGGGCGTGCCTTTATTGCTGAACGCAATGCTGGCCAAGTAGAGTCCTTTAAGCCGGGTGATAAAGTGCCGGGTGGTGCAACGCTGGATCAAGTGTATGCTGATCGCGTAGTGCTGTTGCGTGGCGGACGTGAAGAAATTCTACGCTTTGATGAAACGCCAGTTGCAGCACAAGCTCCCGCTGCACCCAATCGTGCGGCACAGAATGCTGAGCAAACGCGTAATGCGTTGGCGCAGATGGCCGAGCAATTAGCAAATTCGCCCCTCGCTGCGATGCGACAAATGGGTCTGCGCCGAACCTCGCGCGGTTATGTTGTTAGTGTGACAGCTCCAAAAGAAATGACGCAGCGCTTTGGTTTGCAGCCAGGGGACAGAATTGTCAGTATCAATGGTCAGACAGTTGGGCAAGACCTTGAGGCTGACCAACAAGTGATGAGTCAGCTGCAGCAAGAAGGAAATGCACGTGTTGAAGTTCAGCGCGGAGCACAAACGATTACTCTGGAACAGAAGCTCTAATCCATGAAAATGCCGATTTTAAAACCCCTTGCACTGAGTTTGATTCTGATCGCAACACCTGTGTTAGCGAACCAAACTTGGAAAATTAATTTAAAAGACGCTGACATCTCTGCGCTAGTGAGTGAGATGGCCGAAATTACCGGCAAAAACTTTGTCGTGGATCCTCGCGTCAAAGGGACGGTGACCGTGGTTTCTAGCAAAGCGCTAAATTCACGCGAGCTTTATGAGCTGTTTCAGAGCGTATTGAGCATTAATGGTTTTGCTGCTGTGCCGAGTGGCCCGGTGGTTAAAATTATGCCTGACGCCAATGCACGGCAGTCTGGTGTGCGCGTTGACTTAGGTGGCGTTTCGGCGGGTGAGCAGTTAGTTACTCGTGTGATTGTGCTGGAGCAAGCCAATGCCAATGAGCTGCTGGCGGCGTTGCGTCCTATGATGCCGCAATTTGCGCATATGGCGGCCGTGCCTGGTGCGAATGCACTGGTGATTTCGGACCGTGCAAATAATGCCGACTCCATGGAAGCAATTATTCGTGAGCTGGATAGTGGACAGTTAGACGATGCTATTGAAATTATTCCTGTGGTGAATAGCAAAGCAGCTGACTTACTGACCGTACTTGAAAGTGTAGAGACCGGTGCTGCAGCGGCAAAAGCGGCCCCAACAACAGGGCGTGTACGCATTGTTGTGGATGAGCGTAGTAACCGATTGATTGTTCGTGGAGACCGAGCGCTACGTGATCGCGTACGTGCTTTAGTGCGCTCGCTTGATGAAGCGCCGGAAGTGAGCATGGATACCGTACGTGTATTTCGCTTGCAGTTCGCGAATGCTAGGCAAGTGGCTGAGGTGTTGCGAGGTGTGCTGGCAACAGGTGAGCAACGCAGTAGTACTAGCACGACCACCAATGTTTCTTCCAGCGCTGAGGGTTCAGCTGGCACAGGTCGCTCGGGTGGCGGCGCCACAACGATCACAGTTGGTTCGGCAAGTTTGATTGCTGATGAGTCGCAAAACGCACTCATTGTGCGTGCGACTTCTGCGCAGATCAGTCAAGTTGAGTCAGTATTAAAAGAGCTTGATGTTCGTCGGGCACAGGTGCTTATTCAGGCCGCAATTGTTGAAGTGTCTGGCGACAATGCAGCGCAGTTAGGCGTGCAGTGGGCGGCCGGTGATCCTTCGCGCGGTGTTGGTATTATCAACTTCAACAATGCCGGCGCCAGTATTGCTAACTTGGCTATTGCAGCAACAACAGGTCGTTTTGATCAAGCCGGTATTGGTAATGGCGCTGCGATTGGCCTAGGCACTTCGCGTACGGACTCTGATGGCAATCGTACATTTTACGGTGCGTTAATTCAGGCATTGAACTCTGTTACCGATGCTAACTTATTGTCCACCCCCAGCATTATGACCTTGGACAATCAAGAAGCGAAAATTGTTGTGGGTCAGAACGTGCCGTTTATTACTGGCTCAACCGCGACCGTGGGCTCAGGTGTGACTAATCCATTCACTACAATTGAGCGTCAAGACGTGGGTATCACCCTTAAAGTGACCCCAACTTTGAGCGGTGGCGGCACGATTTTGTTAGCGGTTGAGCAAGAGGTGTCATCGGTAGTGCCATCAGCCGAAGGCGTGAACTCAGCAGATTTGATCACTAATAAGCGCTCGATTAAAACCACAATTTTAGCTGACGATGGTCAGACCATCGTGCTTGGTGGTTTGGTGCAAGACGATGTCACTAAGTCGGTTAGCAAGGTGCCATTGTTAGGTGATATTCCTGGTTTAGGGGTGTTGTTCCGCTCGACCAGTGATAGCCGGATTAAGCGTAATTTGTTGGTATTTCTCCAGCCAACGGTGATTCGTGACACACAATCAGCGAATGCATTAACTCAGCGTCAATATGGCTCTATTCGCCGTGTTGATTTAGGGATCGATTCCCGTGGCCGTTTAACGCGTCTACCGGAAAATATTCAAGAGATTTATCAGGGGGGTCGTCAACGTGATGCCGAGCCGGTCCCAGCACCTGCGCCGGCGCCGCGAGCAGCACCCCAGTCTCGTAGCTCTGAGCCTGCTATGCCAGCAGACACTATTCGTTTGGCGCCCAGTCAGTCGCAATCGGAGTTGCAGCCTCGACCAGACTTAGATAGTCCGACCGTATTTGCAGCTGAGTTGCCAGCGCAGCCGATTCAAGCGACACCAATGGCGACTGCTCCGCAGCCACAGCCTCAACAGCGACCACAGCAGCAGACTCAGCAACAGCCAGCACCACAATTTGTGCCGCCAACGGTGCAGCCAGCTAATACAGCGCAGCCATTTACGCCAACGCAAGCTGAGCGTTCAGACGCTGCCTTTGCACCTATGCCTACCGTGCAGCAGCCTGCGCCATCTGAGCCTGTACGTCAGCGTGAAATTCGAACCTCTAGCGGCTCTGTTTATTATGTGCCGGATGATTCAGCACCTACTCCTGCCCCAACACCGGCTCAAACCAGTAGCCAGCCAGCTGCAACAACTGAGCCTAAGCCGTCTGGCAGAATGCGTGAGATTCGTACCTCTAGTGGTGCGGTGTATTACGTGCCTGACGAGAGCTAAGTCAGTGGCTGAGTACCTGCTCAATCAGTTCGCGGGTACTCAGCTGGCAGCCTAGCTGTCGTAAATTCCAATAGTGCCCGCCCAGTGCACGATTAATCATGACTAAGTCCGGTACAGGCTGAAATGCACGCCAGTGCGGCAGTGCTTTACGGCTTAGCTTGATCGCTCGCTCTGCCAGTGGAAAAGTAGCAAAGTCCACTGGTTCGGTTGCCCCCAAGCTTTCTTGCGCTAACCGTAGCCATGGCCGATAGAAATCTAGCGGCATCGCCAGCGTGTTTTGCGTATTTCGTGCGCCTAAGCGAATGAGCCCAGATTCAACCGCACTGGCATCACCTGCTAGTGCCGCTTCGGTGAGTTGCCGGTAAATTTTGGCAATGCCATCAGGCAGACGTTTAATGCAGCCAAAATCGTAAACAACTAATGAGCCATCTGGGCGCACAGCAAAGTTGCCGGGGTGAGGGTCACAATGCATTTGACCAAATTGATAAAGCTGAGCTCCCATGGTGCGAAACAATAAGCTGCCGATAGCATTACGCTGTTCTTGGCTGTAGCGCTCATCTAACTCGCCTAGCGGGTCGCCTGGCTCATAACTTAAGGTCAGTACATGGCGGCTGCACAACTCACTAATAACTTGTGGGATGACGATTTGCGGGTCGTTGGCGTGAAAGTCTCGGAAGGCATTAATGGCTTCGGCTTCCTGCCCATAGTCGAGTTCGTTGGCAAGACTTTGGCTGATCTCATTAAATAACTGGTCTAAAAGGGCGCTGGATACTGGCAGCACACGAGCGATTTTAAGTGCCAAGCGTAGTTGCTTAATATCACTGTGAATGGCGTCTTCAATGCTAGGATACTGCACTTTAATAATGACCTCTTGGCCATTTTGTAGGCGTGCTCGATGCACTTGAGCAATGGAGGCTGAGGCAATAGCTTCTGGATCGATAGATGCAAAGAGGGTATCTAGTTGGTCGCCAAAAGCTGCTTGTAAGCGCGGTTTGAGCTCACTGAAAGGACGAGGCGCTGAGTCTTTTTGTAGTGATGAGAGGGCATCAACTAGTTCTTCTGGAAGCACATCACGATATTGGGAGACGACTTGGCCAACCTTCATGACGGCGCCTTTCATGTCACCTAAGGTTTTGGCGATTTCGCTGCCTACACGTTTGAATAACTCGGCATCTTGTTCGCTGCGAGTGCTTTCATTTTTCCATAACCGCTGCCAACGACTGCGTGCCACATCTTTGCTGATGCGTGCGGTCATACCCGCGAGTTTCATAAAACGTTTACCGCTATGGTCTTTTGGCTCAGTCATGCCGCGCTCTCCAGTGGATACTCCATACTAGGCGTCGGTACCATGTCGTCAAGCGGTCATTGTGAGTGTTTATTAGCGGTGAGTATGGAGCGCTTGTGCAATCGCAGGCTGTAATTGTGCTGCCGCCATTTTGACGGCCTCAGACCATTCATTGGCAGCTTGGCCATCGGCGCCATCAGTAATAAATTTTAGGCAAATAAAGCGGTGCCCGAGTTGATGACAGACCTTGGCAATAGCATAGGCCTCCATATCGATCACACTCATGTCTAGTGTTGGGTGCTTGCTGGTCACAAAGCTATCACCGGTATAACAGGTGGTGTGAGTATAACCATCCAGTGTCAGGCCATTTGTCAGTATTACCTCAGGCTCAAAGGGTGTCTCACCTAGGCCAAACCCCATGGCAGTGGCATCCATATCACGCTGATGAAACTGTGTGGCGACAACCACTTGCCCTGCGTTCAGCGTGTGTGAGCCGGCCGAACCGGCATTGATCACGAGCTGTGGTGAGGAGGCTTGGCTCAGTAGTTTGGTAGCAGTGATGGCAGCATTGACCTTGCCGACGCCTGTGTAGTGCAAAGCCAGCTCGTCTATAAGCAGTAAGTCATCAGCATTTTCGTGAGGGAGGGCCAGCAGCAGTAAGGGTTGCATCATTGCGAATCCTCAGTGATAGGTCCATACGGATTGAACAGGCTTATTCTGACAGCGATATTCATTTAGCGCAGCTAAGTTCATTAATACTAGGGCGCCTTGAACCTGATGCCCGGCCATCAAGCATAACTTTTCACTGGCAGCCAGTGTGCCGCCCGTCGCCAACACATCATCGACCAATAAAACCCGCTGTGGTGATTGCTCAGCACCAATTTCAAGGCAGTCTTGTCCATATTCTAAGCTGTAGTGTTGGCTGAGTACGGGCGGCGGTAATTTGCCCGGCTTGCGCACTAAGATCAGTCCTTTTTGCAGGGACTGAGCCAGCCCAGCAGCTAAAATAAAGCCACGTGATTCAATGCCCACTAAGGCGTCAACTTGTTGCCATTGCTGTGTGCTTAGCTGTGCCTGCATTGCTGCAATGGTTGCGCCAAAGTGCTGACTTAATAGGGGGGTGATGTCTCGAAACAAAATGCCTGCTTGAGGAAAGTCAGGCACTAGTCGAATTGATTGCTCTAAATCGTTTAGGTCTATGCTCGTCATTAGCGTGATAAATGCAGCGCCATCGGGTTCGGCAGCGCATCTGCTAAGCGGCTAATGCGCATATTAAGTTCAGCGTAGGAATCGGCAGTAACGGTGATATGGCCTAACTTGCGATTTTCACGTTCGGACTTGCCATATAAGTGCAGGTGAGCATCGGTGACACGTAAGATCTCGTGGCTATTTGGGTGTCGGCCAATAATGTTGAGCATAGCGCTGGGCTTTTCGGCACGCGTTGAGCCTAATGGTAGGCCTGCCACAGCACGAACGTGGTTCTCAAATTGAGAGCAGTGCGCGCCTTCAATGCTCCAATGCCCTGAGTTATGCACTCGCGGCGCTGTTTCGTTAGCTAACAGGCCATGGCGCGTTTCAAACAGCTCTAACGTCAGCACGCCGACATGATTCATCTCATGCAAAATTGACGAAATATAACGCTCAGCCATGAGCTGAGTGTTTTCGTCTAAATTAGGGGCTGGCACGATGGAGTGGCTTAAAATGCCGCGATGGTGATGGTTCTCAGCCAATGGATAAAAGCGTGTATCACCTTGCTGACCACGAACCGCGATGATCGACAATTCGCGCTTGAACTGAATAAACTCTTCCGCAATTAGCGGTGTTTGTTTGCCTAGCGCATTCCAGCATTCGCTGATCTGGTCTTCGCTGCGTAATAAAAACTGGCCTTTGCCGTCATATCCATCAGTCACGGTTTTAACAACCAGTGGCAGGCCCAAGTCTTGGCAGGCTTGTTTTAAGTCATCAGCTGATTCAATGGCGGCAAAACGAGCCGATGGAATATTGAGCTCAGCAAATAGCTTTTTCTCATTCAGTCGATTTTGCGAAATAGCCAATGACTTTACGCTGGGAAAAACCGGCTTTTGCGCCGCAATAGTGTTAACCCAAGCAGTTGGGATGTTTTCAAATTCGTAAGTGAAAACGTCAGCAGAGTCTATAAAGGCCTGCAGGCTTTCGGCGCTGTCTTGGCTATCGCCAAAACGAGGGCCTAATGCTGCTGACGGACAGTCACTGGCGCGATCAAAAAAACTAAACGACAAGTTTAGTGGGTAGCCTGCTAATGCCATCATGCGGCCCAATTGGCCGCCCCCTAAAACGCCAATTCGTAAACTCATGACTGCACCGAATTAATCACGCCAGGAATAGGGTTGGCTAAAACTGTATCGGTTTGCTGCTGGCGGAACTTCTCAATTGCGGCTTTTAATGTGGCATCTTGCAAAGCCAAAATTTGAGTAGCTAACAGCGCGGCGTTAATAGCGCCCGCTTTGCCAATCGCTAATGTGCCCACCGGAACACCACCGGGCATTTGCACAATCGATAGCAAAGAATCTAAGCCATTAAGCGCATGTGACTGAACCGGTACACCTAATACTGGCAAGGCAGTTTTGGCCGCACACATGCCGGGTAGATGCGCAGCGCCACCAGCACCCGCAATAATCACCTGTAGGCCGCGTTGTTCTGCAGACTCGGCGTAGGCAAACAGTTTGTCTGGCGTGCGATGGGCAGAGACAACTTCGGCCTCAAACGCCACTCCTAAGGCAGTTAGCGTATTTGCTGCATGCTCCATGGTGGACCAGTCAGACTGTGACCCCATGATAATGCCTACCAAAGGACGTGTAGTGGAGGTGTTGGCGCTCATAATCAGCCCTACCGAAACGGTTGAAAACCGCGCATTTTCCAGTAATCAGTCAGCAAGAGCAAGTCCGATTAGTAGGGATACGCCAGCAATAGACAATGTCACTGCCAATAAAAACAGAAGAAATCTTGCCAATGGCTTAAAGTTTGACGGTGGCGGTTCACGTTCCAACATATTTAGTCGATCTCCTGGGTGACGGACGTCGTTATCCTTGCGAGAATGGCTAACTGGTTTATCTACCTATAAAGAGTGAGTCATGAAAGCGGTTTTGTCGATGGGTTGGCAGGTCATGTTGTTTCGCGCACGGCCTGAAGATATTCCTTTTGCGCCAAAATTCATTTGGCCATTGGTGCTTTTTAATGTGGCGTTAAGCCTGATGATTCAGCAAGTGTCCGATCCGGGCATGGAAAAGCCAATTTTACAATTAGCGTTGCTGAGTTTGTCGGTTGAGGCGGCATGGGTCTATTTCCTGCTATCACGCCGCCAATGGCAAATGCGCTGGGTGCAGACATTCACCGGCCTAGTGCTAATTGACACCATCATTACCTTGATGGCATCGCCATTAACCTTTTTGCTTAATGCCAACGAGGCATTCCTGCCGGCAGTGATGTTGGTGCAAGTTGTCTTGGCGTTTTGGAGCTTGTGGGCTCGTGGTTATATTTATCAGCATTCGCTGGAAATTAGCCGCGGCAAAGGTCTGCTGTTTGCCTTTGTGCCGCTCATTATTGTGATGATTTTGGCGCTGCAATTTTTCCCTGATATTTTGCCGGTAGCGGCCGAAGGAAGCTGATTTGCATATTCATATTTTAGGTATTTGCGGCACCTTTATGGGTTCGCTGGCGGTGTTGGCTAAGGCGTTAGGTCATCATGTCAGTGGTAGTGATGCTGGTGTCTATCCGCCGATGAGCACGCAGCTGGCGGCGCAGGGTATTGTCTTAAACGAAGGTTATCATCCCGAGCACTTACAGCCGCGGCCAGACCTTGTGGTGATTGGCAATGCCATGAGTCGTGGCAATGCTGCCGTAGAGTATGTCTTGAATGAAGGTATTCCCTATACATCAGGGCCTGCGTGGTTGGCGCAGCATGTGTTACAGGGGCGTCATGTATTGGCAGTGGCCGGCACCCATGGCAAAACCACCACTACCACCATGTTGGCGTGGATTTTAGAGCAGGCTGGTTTGGCACCAGGCTTTTTAATTGGCGGTGTGCCGCAGGGTTTTGATGCCAGTGCGCGCTTGGGCGATGGACGATTTTTTGTGGTCGAAGCGGATGAATACGATTCTGCCTTTTTCGATAAGCGCTCGAAGTTTGTGCATTACGCACCACGTACTGCCATTTTAAATAATCTTGAATTTGATCATGCCGATATTTTTGATGATCTGGCCGCTATTCAGCGTCAGTTTCATCATTTGGTTCGAACGATTCCTGGCAATGGCTTGGTGTTACTGCCCAATGATGAGCCGGCATTGACTGAGGTGTTGGCCAAAGGCTGCTGGTCACCAACGCAGCATTTGGCCATTGGTGCGCAAGCGGGAGCTGATGCTCCGGCTTGGCAGGCTGAGAATTTGCAAGAAGACGGGGGAGCATTTGCTGTGTGGCAGTCGGGCCAATCGGTGGCAGAAGTACATTGGGCGCTCACTGGGCAGCATAATGTGCGCAATGGTCTAGCTGCAATTGCAGCAGCGGCCCATGTCGGAGTGACAGCGGAACAAGCTGCAGCAGCATTGTCGGCGTTTCCCGGCGTAAAGCGCCGCATGGAGCTGCTAGCAACAGTGCAGGGCGTGGCGGTATATGATGACTTTGCTCACCACCCCACGGCGATTCGAACCACGCTTACCGGCTTACGCGCGCAGTTGGGTGAGCGTCGTATTTGGGCAGTGATTGAGCCGCGTTCAAACACCATGCGTTTAGGTGTGCATAAAGCGGGGTTGGCTGATTCAGCCAGTGCTGCGGATGAGGTGATTTGGTATCAACCTGCTGGTATTGACTGGGACTTAAATGCAGTAGTGGCTGCGAGCCCAGTGCCGGCTCAACTGGTTAGCTCGATTGACGACATCATCAATCGTATTGTGGCTGAGGCCAAGCCTGGTGATGCCGTGGTAATTATGAGCAATGGTGGTTTTGGTGGTATCCATCAGCGTTTGTTAACTGCGCTCGGAGCCTCTGCATGACATGGCTGGCAGCGCTGGCGGTGGCTGTAGGCGCTGCAGTGGGTGGCTTGCTGCGTTGGTTGTTTTCGACTGGTTTTAATGGGCTGTGGCCACATTTGCCAGCAGGCACCTTGCTGGCAAACTGGTTAGGTGCTTATGTGGTGGGTATTTTGGCGGCGTTGTTTGCGGCCAATCCAGCATGGTCAGACACCATGCGGCTATTGTTAATTACTGGTCTGTTGGGTGGTTTAACAACTTTTTCTACGTTTTCGCTGGAAGCCGTTAGCCTAATGCAGCGCCAACTATGGCTGCCGGCTATTAGTCACATTTCACTACATTTGGTTGGTTCTATTTTGCTAACGGTGGCAGGTTTTGCCACCGTCGCAATGCTTCGGCAGGTCTAAGACTCAGGCAAAGTGGCAAACGTAGTCCACTAGCTCCAGAGTTTCGATTTGAAAGCTTGAGTTGGCAGGGACATGAAACTCCTGTCCAGCACCATACTCGTGCCATTCGCTGGCG
Source organism: uncultured Paraperlucidibaca sp. (assembly GCA_964473955.1). GTDB lineage: Bacteria > Pseudomonadota > Gammaproteobacteria > Pseudomonadales > Moraxellaceae > Perlucidibaca. The sequence goes on from CAYYWS010000011.1 coordinate 16,871, forward strand.
TCTTTTTGCAGTACACGACAGCGGCCTGAAACAACTTCCATGATTTCAGCAGCAGCGGTGTTAAAGGTCAGCGTTGAAGGAAAAATAACGCCCACAGTTTTCTTTTCGCCATTGGCTAAGGTAATGGCGTGGCTGACGCAGCGCCCATCAAAATAGACATTGGCTTTTTTGCTGACGCTGACATTATCAAATTGGCTCACGAGGGCTCTCCGCAATAGGTGTGGCAGGATTCTAGAGCTGAGTTCATCAAGCGCCAATAGGCCGTCATCAAAAATACATCAAATCGTCAGGTGGTTGTCATGTGCTTACGACATGATCGCCGACATGAAAAAAGCCGCTTTGACATTTTCTTGGCAAGCAGCCGTGGACGACCCGGTAGTTTTACCGTCCCGGCCTTATATCCATCTTCGCGAACAATTAAAAACAGGCGATTTGGTTTTATTCTCAGGGCGTAGCTTGGCAGCTCGCGTTGTGCGAGGTTGCACTGGTAGTCGTTGGTCGCATGTTGGGCTGGTGGTGCGATTGCCGGAGATGCCGCAAACACCCTTGTTATGGGAGGCCACGCGCGCTAGTAAAGTTCATGACATCTTCCAAGGCTGTCCATTCGATGGTGTGCAAATGGTGTCCTTGGATGAGCGTGTAGCGAGTTATCCCGGTTTAGTTGCCGTGCGAAGATTACAAGGTGTAAGCACTGATGCTGAAGCTCGACAAACCTTGGAGAGCTTAATTGAAGGCTGGTGTGAAAAGCCCTATCGTAATTTTGTTCGCGCCCACATCAGTGCGTGGGTGCGAGGCTCTGATGAAGGCTTGGCGTTTCAGCGCGGCGGCTTTTGCAGTGAGTTAGTGGCTGAAGTGTATCGTCGTTGGCGCTTGCTGCCTTCAGATTTGCCAGCGCGGCACTATGTGCCTAGGGACTTTACCGGTGAGTCCAGTTTACCCATGTTGAAGGGGGCATTATCTCCCGCTTGTCTGTTGTCTGTGTGAGCAGTCAATTTAGCTCAAAAAACTATTTATTTTTATTGTTCGCATGCGGTAGTTTTAGCACTAGATGCCGTTGCCTTGACGCCATCTACACTCGGAGAGTGCTGCATGATAAAGCGCATTGATGACCCCCGTCGCAAAGCCTATGTTCTCGATACCAATGTTCTGATTCACGACCCCAACGCCTTACTCAATTTTGAAGAGCACCACGTGCTTATTCCTATGACTGTTTTGGAGGAGTTAGACAAACTCAAGTCTGGCAAAGCGTCTGTTGCGGCAGAGTGTCGAGCAGCTATTCGCATGATTGATCGAGTGCTGGGAGAAGCTGAGCCCGAGCAAATTCGACAAGGCGTGCCAATTTGGCGTGATGCCCAGCGGGTATATGAAGGCACTTTGTCGGTGTTGATGGATCAACCAGAAGGTGGTGTACAGACACTTAATAACTCACTTAATGATAATAAAATCATTAATTTGCTGGTTTCTTTACAGGTCGCTGACCAACACACCCGTATTGTTTTGGTGACTAAAGACATCAATATGCGCTTAAAGGCTCGTGCCTGCGGTCTGGCTTCTGAGGATTACACCAACGATCAGCTAGTGTCTGACATTACCCAGTTGTCAAAAGGCTATGCAGAGTTTTCGGGTTCGTTTTGGGGTAAGTTTAATCGTGTTGAAACCGTGCAAGCGATGGGTGAAACGCGTCATTATTTAAAGCGAAGTGATTGGACCGATCCGGTCTTTGTGAATCAGTTTGTGATGGACGAGCAGGGTTTTATTGGTCGCGTATTAAGTGTGGCTGATGACCTGATTGTGCTGCGTGATTTAAATCACGACCGTCTCATGAATCAGCAGGTATGGGGTTTGCGGCCACACAATATTTTACAGGCCATGGCGTTGGATTTATTGCGTGATCCGCTAGTGCATTTGGTGTCATTAACGGGCCCTGCGGGCTCAGGAAAAACGATCTTAGCGTTGGCAACCGCGATTGAGCAAAGTATTGAAGAGAAGCGCTTTAATAAAATTATCGCCACTCGCTCAACACCGCCTTTAGCAGAAGAGCATGGCTTTTTGCCTGGCACGGAAGAGGAAAAAATGGATCCGTGGTTGGGAGCCATTAGTGACAACATTGAAGCTTTGCACTTACATGACGAAAGTCCAAAGGGTTCAGTGGAATACGTTAAAGAACGAGCAAATATTCAGTTCAAAGCGCTTAACTATATCCGCGGCCGCAGTTTTCAAAAGTCATTGATTTTGATCGATGAGTGCCAAAACCTTACCCCTCACCAAATGAAGGCCATTATTACCCGAGCAGGTGAGGGCTCTAAGGTGATTTGTCTAGGAAACTTGGCGCAAATTGATACACCTTACTTAACGCCGACGAGTTCCGGGCTGACGTATATGTGTGAGCGCTTTAAAGGTTTTGCCCACGGCGGGCACTTGCAGCTACATGGCGTGCCTCGTTCAGTATTGGCAGAGTATGCTGAGGCCAATTTATAGACCGTTTGTCGCAAAATCTTCATGCTGGAAGTGCTTAGTTGTGTTGATTGTCGGGCGCTTAGGCTTTAACCTTGCGCAGTCAGTGAACTGCAACCTGACAGCTTGGGGGCCTCTAGAAGACAGTCATTCGCCATTATGGTCTGGGCCGTCTAACTAGGGGCTTTTGTCTTTATTTTCTTAAGTTGGAATGATGCTATGCAACTCGCTGACTACTGCTCAGATCGTGAGTGGAAAAAAATCAAAGAATTGGCTGACACCAAAGAAACCCCTTTTTTGGTGGTTGATCTAGAAATTATTAAGCAAAAATATGAAGAGCTGAAGTCGGTATTCCCTGCCGCTATTGTTCATTATGCGTTGAAGGCCAACCCCGGCGAGCCAGTGATTAATCTGTTGCGCGACTTGGGTTCTAACTTTGATTGCGCTTCAATTTTTGAGCTAAACAAAGTGCTTGATGCAGGCGTGTCGCCTGATCGCATTTCGTATGGCAATACCATCAAAAAAGCAGCACATGTTAAATACGCCTATGAAAAAGGTATTCGTCTGTATGCCACGGACTCCAAGTCTGATCTGCAAAACATTGCTGAATTTGCGCCAGGCTCTAATGTGTTCGTGCGTATTTTGGTAGAGGGTGGTGAAACTGCTGAATGGCCTCTGTCGCGTAAATTTGGTTGTCACCCTGACATGGCTATTGATCTTTTGGTGCAAGCAAAGCAGCTGGGCTTGGTGCCTTATGGCATTTCTTTCCATGTTGGCTCGCAGCAAAAAGATATTGCGGTTTGGGATGCGGCCTTGTCGAAAGTGAAGTACATGTTCGACTGGATGAAGTATGAAGAAGGTATCGCTCTGCAAATGATTAATATGGGTGGTGGTTTTCCAGCCAACTATATTTCTGAGGTCAACACGATCCAGACCTATGCTCAAGAAATTCTGCGTTATCTGAAGGATGACCACGGCGATGATATGCCAACGATTATTTTGGAACCGGGCCGCTCTTTAGTTGGTGAGTCGGGTGTGCTGGTGTCTGAAGTGGTGCTGATTTCTCGCAAGTCGCGCACGGATTTGAAACGCTGGGTATATACCGATGTTGGCTTATTCCAAGGTCTGATGGAGACCATGGGTGAGGCGATTAAGTATCCGATTTATACCGAAAAAATGACCGATCGTAGCAATGAAGGCAACGTCGTATTGGCGGGTCCAACTTGTGACTCCACTGACATTATGTACGAACAAGCCAACTATCACTTGCCATTAAACTTGGCGGTGGGCGATCGTTTATATTGGATGACCACTGGCGCTTACACCAACTCGTATAGTTCGGTGGAGTTTAATGGTTTCCCTCCATTGAAAACTTACTACGTCGATTGAGAGTGCTGTTATGAGTTACAACAATATTCCGGCAGGCAAGGATCTGCCAAATGACATCAATGTCGTTATCGAGATTCCGGCCAACTATGCGCCAATCAAATATGAAATCGATAAAGACGCTGATGCGCTGGTGGTTGATCGCTTTATGGGTACAGCCATGTTTTACCCAGCCAACTATGGCTATATTCCACAAACACTGTCTGAAGATGGCGACCCGCTAGATGTGTTGGTGGTTACACCATACCCTGTAGTGCCGGGCGCAGTCATTCGCTGCCGAGCAGTGGGTAAGCTCAAGATGGAAGATGAATCTGGTGTTGATGCCAAGCTGATTGCGGTTCCGCATGACAAGCTGACACCAATTTACAAAGACGTGAAAGAGTACAGCGATTTGCCGCCACTGTTGCTGCAGCAAATTGAGCACTTTTTCACGCACTACAAAGATTTGGAGCCAGGCAAGTGGGTCAAAATCACCGGCTGGGAAGGTGCTGATGCTGCTCGAGCAGAAATTTTGAGCTCGGTAGCTGCTGCTAAGTAAGCGCTTGAAGTGGTAATAAAAACGGGCACGCAATGTGCCCGTTTTTATTTGAGTGAACGTCTAGTCACAAATAATTGATGAATATTGTTTTATTGTCCTACAATTTTTAGCGGCTCCCCTTCAATACTTCCCTATTATTCGTTTCAAGAGATGCAGGCATTGCTTGTTGCAAGTTTCGCAGGCGCATCCGGTTTAACTCAAACTCACTAGGAGATGGAAAATGGGCGAACTTAAGAATCTGGTTGAAGCACAACAAGACGTATTAGTGCGTGTAAAAAATGTTGGTCGTCAAGTATACCTCGCAGGCTTGGGCCTCGTTGAAGTACTGAAAGCAGAAGGCGAGAAGCTGCAAGCTGTTGACGTTAAAGCTAAAGCAGAAGAGCTGAAAGGCAAACTGCAAGCTGTTGACGTTAAAGCTGAAGCCGAAAAGCTGAAAGCAATCGACTACAAAGCTAAAGCAGAAGAGCTGAAAAGCAAACTGCAAGCTGTTGATGCTAAAGCTGAAGGCGAGAAGCTGATTGCTGAAGCTCAGAAACTGTTTAACGAACTGGTCGCTAAAGGCGAACAGCGCGCTGCTTAATGTTGTAACTACGCGAGCAGCTAGCCCGCGTATGCTGAATGGTGAAACCCTCTTGGGGCGGCGCAAGCCGCCCTTTTTTTTACCTAAAGTTTATTGAGATTGTTAAGTACAGGAAGGGTGTCTATCAGTGTTTGTTGTTGCTCAGCGGTTAACGCTTTCCAAGCTGTCTGAAGTTGAGCAAACGATTTGACAGAATACTTTTGAGTTGGCTGTGTGTATGTCGCAGCAGTAGACCCAAGTGTGCAAGAAAAGTCAGCCTGTTCATCAGCAAATGCTTTTGTATTGGCCTGTGCCCAAGGTAGGTAATGATGCTGTAGCTCATGTGTCAAAATGGGCAGCAACGTTGGCAATAACGTCGACATTGGTTCAGCGTCGCCTTGATCGGTAGGGTTCATGCAGCGCATCACCCAGTCTTGCAGTGCTACATAGGGCTGAAGCAGGGCGCGTGGCGTGGGGTCGGACATCAATTGGTAATACATGCAAGCCAAGCCAAGATCGGCATAAGTTAATTGCCCACCAAATAAATAAGCCCGACTTTGCATATGTGTATCAATTAATGCAGCACCTTGCATGACATACGACTCAAGCACAGATCTGTTGCTGTCAGTGCAGCCTAACGTGGGGAGTCGCGTCATTAGGTGAGCAGATATCATGCCCGCAAACGGAGCAGGGTCTGTTCCGGGTTCTACGCTTGCGCGAGCTATACGTAGGCCTGCATTAGTGCGGTCAGCTTCATATTGCCAGCGATAATGGAACATTGGCTTCACTGCCCATTCGTCCGCAGCCTCTTCTAGCGCACGTGAAAGCCAGTTCATACTGGCATCGGTCAAGCTTATAGAGTTTGTTGGATGGCGCTGCTCCAGCATATCGAGGATGGGTGTAGAGTCTTGAAATGCTTCTTCATCAATAACAAGCAATGGAATAAGCGGTAGTTTAGCCTTGGCACGAAATGCACTTTCATAACGCCGTGATCGCGGTATCCATTGGTGAGCAATGCCTTTGTAGCGAAGCAGGGCACGGACTTTCACGGCATAGGGTGATACTTCCATGCCAAACAGTTGCATTGTGGTCATACGGAGTCCTTAAGGGTTGGGCGGTTGTTGTTGTCGTTGTTGTTGCCGCCAAGTCCATGGCGCTATGCGCTGGTGTTCCGGTTGTTGCCATAACCCGCGTTTTTGTTCGCGTGCTTCTTGTTCAATTTGCTGCAGCTCGGGCCGACGTAAATAGCGGTGATAAACCCACGCCATACCTTGCGCTAGCATATAAGCATTTATATCTTGATCATTAAAGTACACGATGCCGACGATTCGACCATATTGATCGGTATCGAGCAAGTGTATGCGAACCTGCTGTTGGCCAATCAATTCTTTTAGCGCGCGCCTTGAGGCTTGACCATAAGCTTGGCCTAATTCTGGTGCATCGATTTCGGCTAAACGAATTTGATGACGTCGATGCTGCTCATCGAGGAGGGTGATGCTGTCACCATCCCCGACATGAATAACAAGGCCGGTGAGCTGGTCAGCTGAAGATGCTTGCGCCTGATGATTGTGTGTCTGAAAGGTGGTTAGCCCAATAACTAGCAGAAGTATAAGTGCGCGCTTCATCACCACTCCAGAAACAAAAAAACCAGCACTAGGCTGGTTTTGATGTTAACGCAAACGCGTTGGATATGGTGGCTATGGCGGGACTCGAACCTGCGACCCCAGCATTATGAGTGCTGTGCTCTAACCGACTGAGCTACATAGCCAAAACAGGCGCGTATGCTAGTTTTTGCGACACGCGCTGTCAAGGATTTAGGTGCCTATGACGGTAAATTTGGCAACCATTTACACGTTAAAGCGGAAGTGCATCACATCGCCATCTTTGACAATGTATTCCTTACCTTCCAAACGCCATTTGCCGGCCTCTTTGGCTCCCGCTTCGCCTTGGTATTTAATGAAGTCTTCATAGCCAACGACTTCAGCGCGAATAAAGCCTTTCTCAAAGTCAGTGTGAATAACGCTGGCGGCTTTGGGTGCTGTGCAGTTCAGCGGGATAGTCCAGGCACGTACTTCTTTTACACCTGCAGTGAAATAAGTGTGCAAACTTAAAAGGCCATAGCCTGCACGAATGACGCGGTTTAAGCCGGGCTCTTCCATGCCAAGGTCGGCCAAGAATGCAACTTTATCCTCTTCATCAAGCTCGGCAATTTCAGCTTCGAGTTTGTTGCAAATGGGCACCACAACGGCGTTTTCAGAAGCTGCTAATTCACGAACTTGATCGAGTAGCGGGTTGTTTTCAAAACCATTCTCATCGACGTTAG
>CAYYWS010000012.1:0-14472 GCA_964473955.1 uncultured Paraperlucidibaca sp.
TGATCCTGACGTTGATGGTAATGTTTTGGCGCAGCAGTTTGCATTAGAAAGTGCAGCAAGAAATGGTTTTGTTCTTTCTGTTGGCCGTTCACTGTTAGCGCGCTGCGGTAATGTGAATATTATTGATGGTCGTTATAGTCCTGCCTCCTTTGTTGAGGGGGCAGGCGATTTTGTGCAAGTAGAAGTTACCCACTCAGTGCCAGCAAGTTTAATTGCCGGGGGTATTTTTACTGACCCAATTAATCTTTTTGCCTCTGCCGCAGCCTCAAAAGGTGGAGGGCGCCTAGCCGCGCTGACCATGCGTAGCAGCGTAGGCTCAGTGGTTAGTACAGATGATAGTTTGTTACTCAATACTGTTGTTGGTGGCTTACTGGGTGGCAGTGTAAATGTGTCGGCGCTTTCATGGAATGGATTGCTTAATACTGATATTCAACTCCTAGGCTTTTTGGATGCTCTTGCCATTGAGCTGGGCTTGAGTGCCGGAAGTTATGAGTCTGTACTCCAAACTGATATGACCATCGGCCAGCTGTTGGATGCCAGTATTGATGCTTTATCACAAGGCTCCGGCTCTGGCAGCACAGCAGATATTAATGCTGCCATTATCGGGCTTACGGCATTACGTGCTGCTGTACCCGCTGGTGCACCTCTGATTCGTTTAGGTGATATTTTAGAGGTGCAAACAGGTACAGATGCTGCTGGCCTAGCTGCTGACATGAACCTGCTTGGACTTATTCAAGGTGCTGTTCAACTATCAAATGGAGAGAGTGCTGTCGCGGCAGACTTGCCCGTAAGCTTGCCCGGAGTTATTGGTGGCAGGATTCGCTTTAAGGTAATGGAGCCGCCTCAGCTTTCTGCGATTGGTAATCCAGAATTGGCAAAACTGGACCCATTGGGGCCCAATCGAATATTTGTTAGAACCTCGCAGATACGGACGTTAGTCTCGGTCGATTTGCCTATTTCAGGGTCAGTTTTAAGTAATCTTGAAAGCCTTTTAAATAGCACTTTGGTTTCTGAGTTAACGACTACGGTAAATAATCTATTAAGCCTGAACTTATTGGCTCTTGCTCAATCATTGTCCTGCTTAGTTGCCTGCGATTACCAGCGTGATGTAGTGGATTTGAGAGTGTTACCTACCCCACGTGTTGACCTCAATATTGATAGCGGTGGTGGACGTGCATTTGTCACTGATTTTGACTGCAGTGACGGTAAGTCACTGACAGTGCCTGCGCAGTCAGCAACTGCATCTGTTCGTATGGGGCATTTAGGTACCAGTGCGGATGACGCGGCAAGTAAAGTTTTTGCTTCTAATGCTGAGCCAACGGTGAGCCCTGTGCCCTTGCTTGATATTGGTAGTAAGCGCGCAAGGCATCAGTGCACCTTACTGCTGATATGCAGTACGACCTGGAAACAAGGCTCTAATTGGATAAGTAATAGAGCTAATGCAGACCGCATAGCCTATGCCGGTGGCGGTATTGGATTAGCCATTAACGCCACGCCAGAAAATAATGCAGGGTTAGCAGGTACATCTACTCAATTGACGTATATGGCTCCTCCTGAAATAGACTTGCCTAATGTGAACTATCGCGATCCAGAGACAGGCGAATTATCACCGGCATGGAAAAAAATCACGTCTACGAGTGTGGTTAACTCCATTGCCAATTTGTTGTCAGCACCAACATTGCATATTTTTGCACCTGCCGGTGGTGGCTTAGGTGCTGGACTTGGAAATGTCCTGACACTGGTTGGTAGCGCGGCAAATACACTGGTTTCCGAATTACAGTCCATTATCTCTGGTGTGCTTTCGCCGTTATTAGATCCTTTATTGAATGAGCTTCTAAAAAGTCTTGGTCTCAATCTGAATGAGGTTGAGGTTGGGGCCAATTTAAGCTGCCAGTCAAACGATGGCGCACGCTTAATTTATTAATCCAATTTGCCCCAGATATGGGTGCTGCAGGTAACATAAATGTTTCCACACTTTGTAGCACCTAGCGCAAATCAGCAGCGTGGTGCTGTAGTCATCATGACGGTTGGCTTTATGCTGCTGGCGGTTTTGTTTTTGGCCTTGGCAGTCGATACCGGTCGCTTATATTTAGATAAACGAAAGCTGCAGCGTGTTGCTGACGTTGCAGCACTAGAGGCGGTAACCCAAAACGGGGTTTGTCGAACTGTTGAGTCTGATGATGAGTCCGATGCAACTGAGCTCGCAATCGCGAGTGCGTTGCGTAATGGTCATAGCATTGGCAATGGACGCACATTGCAGGCTGACTGTGGCAGTGTTGTGTCGGTGGCTGGTATTCGTCAGTTGGCAATAGACCAGGATGCATTAGAGGCGATTCGTGTCATTGTGACACATGAGGTTCCTGCTAGCGTTGTAGCTGGAGGCATCTTTGGTAACAACATCGTATTAACAGCAGAGGCTATTGCAACGCGTGGTTCAACACGACTAGCTCAGCTTACGATACGAAATAAAGTGGCCAATATCGATTCAACTCGCGGACCACTATTAAATGCATTATTTGGTGGCTTATTGGGTGGTTCCTTAAATCTGGATGTCGCTAGTTGGCAAGGCTTGGTCGGCACGCAAATCAGCTTATTATCTTTTTCCGATCAATTGGCAACCAACATAGGCTTATCGGCTGGTGGTTATGATGAGCTATTGAGCACCAATGTTTCTGTCGGCCAATTAGTTGATGCGGCTGTAGATGTATTGGAGCGGGATGGCAGTACGGCAAGTACCTCAATTACTGCATTACAAGCGATTAGGCTAGCTGCTGCAGCCTCTCCAGCAAATTTACAACTTGGTGATATTTTAGGAGTTTCAACCGCCAGTGCAGCGGCAGGATTAGATGGCCAGATTAGTGTTTTTGATTTGGTTGAAGGTTTTGTGCAGTTGGCTGGGCAGTCTAGTGCAGCCACTGTTAGCGTGCCAATTTCATTGCCAGGCCTACTAAACACTAACTTAAAAGTAAAAATCACTGAGCCACCGATGCTTTCTGCCGTTGGAGACCCGGCTCGGGCACGTGTTGATCCAGATGGTGAAGATCGTATTTTTGTGAGAACTGCACAGGCTAAGGTTCTGTTATCAGTTGATGTAGGCGCTGCATTGTTTCCAGCCCTGCAGCCATTATTAAATCTTGTTAGCTTGGTAAATGATCAGCCTTTACTGAATTCGACTGCTAGCTTATTAGGTGGGAATTTTATTGGCGCATTACAGCAGTTATTAGATATTCAATTGCTGGGAACTACTCAAAGAAAAATAACTGACATCAAAATTGTGGATCCATTTCGACTGGACTTATACATTGATGGTGGTGGTGCACAGGCAAAAGTCACTGACTTTTCTTGTGAGGCTGACGATAGAGCGTTGATCACCGAGACTAAGACTCACACTGGTGTGGCTTTAGTTGGAAGTCTTGGTAGCAGTCATGCGGAAGCTCACGCAGCAGCCTTTTCTACTGTTGCCGCTATGCCTGCCGTAAAGCCTGTGGCAATTTTAGATATTGGTTCTTATGACGTAAGGCAGTTTTGTTTTTTGAGTTTGTTAGTCAGGCTTTGTAACCCACCTGAGTATAGGCGTGCAAACAATACTTGGACGACAAACAAGGCGCTGGCTGTTCGTAATAGCTTTGATGGCGGAGGTATTGGTGTTGAGTTTGTTAATGCGCCTATTAACCAAAATACTATGAATGATTTTGAGTTCACTAATCCGCCTCAAGTTGGACAGGCACCCATGTTTCGTTCGGTAGACTCCAGTCAAAATTTAGTTGCAAGTTTAAACAGCACCATTAATGGCGTCAGTGTGAAAGTGTTTCAACCAGGACCTGCATCTAATAACTTTTTAGGCTCAGTATTAGCTACCACCGGTACAGTGGTTAATACTGTCAGTAATACTGTACGGGGAGTAATTACTTCCGTTTTAAGCCCATTGCTTGATCCATTAATTAACGAAGTATTGCGTCAGCTAGGGCTGTCATTGGCGGGTGCAGATGTCGGTGCCAACATGAGCTGTGGTCAAGAAAGTGGAGCGAGACTAATACGCTAGCTACTTAAAGTAGCAGACTGGCCCGTGCGACCAAGTCATTCGGCACTTTGGGCACGGTGCCTAAGCCTGGCAATGATATGACGGGCACAATAGGGTTGCCGACATAGTTAGGGTATCTAGCCTCAACGACTAGTAAGCAATTTGGTCGTGATAATGAGCACTCTGGGCTGGGGTTAAAACTAATCGACTGCGTGATAGGTGTTCTCCAGCCCGCAGGCAGCCAAGCTAGCTGCTGAGCAACCTCGTCTGCAGCGGCAGCAGATGCAATTTCAATAAAGTTTGTTTGTAGCGGGCTTTCTTCTGCAGCTACACGAGCACCCTCAGCGACCGCTCGATTCATGCTTTGCAGCACAATAAGCGGGAAGGTATAACTAACAATCCCCCAAAAAACAAAAAACAGTAATGAAAACACTAGGGCAAACTCAATGGTGGCTACGCCTTTTTGTTTTTTCATCGGTGCAGTCCTTAATTAGTTTTGTGACGGCAGACGTAAGCGTGATGAGGCGCGCAAGTCGCCCGGCAGATTGGGCACAGGGCCCAGTCCTGGCAGGTTAAACACAGGCACAATAGGCTGTGAACCATAATTTGGGTAAGTCAGCGTGACGATTAAATAACGTTGTAAGCCTACGTCCTGAATCTCAACGCTGGTCACTAAATGAGTTCTAAATTTTGGTGGTAGTACACTTAGCTCATCAAGAATTCGCTCATTTGCAAGTTGCTGAAGCACCGTTTCATATGATGGTTCGTCTGGGTCTGCTCTGACAGCAAAACGAGCGCCTTCTGCTACAGCGTGATTCATCACCTGATTTAAGAAAAAGGGTAGAGCATAACTAATCGTTGCCCAGAAAATACCAAACAGCAAACTAAAGACAATCGCAAACTCGATCGCAGTCGCGCCCCGTTGTTTGTTTGTGCTTAGCCTTAGCATGATGGTCTGTCCTAAATCTGTCTTAGTCCCATAGTATCGCTTCATTTGCTGATGAAACTATTGTAGTTATGTAATAAACGCCGTTTTTGTAGTGTTTGCGTGAGGACTGTGCAAGCGCCTGTCTCAGTTTGGTTGTGACTATGCAATGTGGTGTTTTTTTAATCATAAAAGTCGTTATTGTGTAAAGCGTAGGGGTTCGACTATGGGTCGTTATTGATGAAAAATCGTATCAGCAGGCACTCACAACACGGCGCAGTTTTTGTGCTGGTGGCGGGTTTTATGCTGTTGGCGATTAGCTTTTTAGTGTTATCTGTCGATTCTGGTCGTTTATATCTCGATAAACGTAGTTTGCAAAAGGTCGCTGATGCCGCGGCGTTAGAGGCAGCTGGTCGGCTAGGTAACTGCACTGATGCATTAGCAGCAGCTCAAGCAAGCGCTGCCCGAAACAACTTTGTGCACGATGGTAGTAATCGTATCATCACTATTCGTTGCGGCAATGTGGTGTCAAGCCAAGGTGTGCGCGACTTACAAGATGATGCAGAGCTCGCCACTGCGGTATTAGTTACAGCAAGGCGCACGTCCCCTGCAAGTCTAATTGCAGGTGGAATGTATGGGGATGATATTGAGCTTCGTGCTGAAGCGATGGCATCTCGCAAAGGCAGCCCGTTGGCGGCATTAACAATTCGCAGCACTCTTCTCGGTGTGTCAGTCACTAATAATAACGAGGCGAATCGCTTAAATGCGATGTTGGGCAGCATGTTGGGTGGTTCGGTTAACTTGTCTGTGGGTGCTTGGAATGGTCTGCTGCACACAGATATTAATTTGTTTGAATATCTTGATCAGTTAGCTGTGAATCTGGGTTTGTCAGCAGGCCAAGTTGATCAAGTGTTATCAGCCAATGTTTCTGCTGGTACCTTAATTCAAGCAGCGATCGATGTGATTGATAGCAAGATTGGAACTCCGCAGGCCACCATTAATGCTCTCGATGCAATTGTTGCGATGGATCACATCAATGTGATCGCAAGTATTTCTCCTACCACACTAAATGTGGGGCAAATGTTGGGCGTTGACCCCGATGGTAAGTACGACGGTGCGGTACTTAACTTACAGTTGTTTCAGCTAGTGCAAGGCATTGTGCAATTGGCTAATAGTAAAAACTTTGCGGTTGCAGTGGTGCCATTAAGTATTGGTGGAAATACAGTTGAAGTTCGCACAAAAGTGATTGAGCCCCCTCGATTCTCGGCAATAGGCGACCCTTTTAAAGCCCTAAGTGGCGAGCGTGAACCTATTTATGTGCGAACAGCGCAGGTTCGAATCTTATTGTCCGTGACACTGAGCTCGGCTTTGTCGACACTGATTAGCAATCTTCAAACGCATATTAATAATGTTGTTAACCCCTTAAGTGACATCCTGAATAACTTATTTTCATTAAATTTAGCAGGATTGTTGAATAATTTGCTGTGTGTTGGCTGTTGGCAAAACCTTACTGATGTTCGTGCTTTGCCGGCGCCTTTACGCTTTGATATTAATATCGATGTTGCCGCAGGTGAGGCTGAAGTGTCTGCGGTCAGCTGCGGTAACGGTGATAATCGCTCTTTAACTGTGCCGGTTAATACCTCAGCTGTGACTATTCGAATTGGCAAAATGGGCACATCAGCTGCCGATGCTGCTAGTCGTGTATTTTCATCCGAACTAGCACCAGATGTTGAGCCTATTCCGCTAGTTGATGTTGGTATGGAGCGGTGCCAGGTAAGCTGTTTATTGGGTCTTTGCAGTAAATCAAACTGCCAAGCTCGAGTGCCTTTTCACGGAGGTGGAATCGCTCTGAAAGAGGAAAGGAGTTTGCTGGGTCGACAACAAACCTTACTTTATGAATCTCCTGCCGTTACCAATTTGCCAGAAATACAGTCTTTGCCACGGTTTCAATCAATCAGCACCAATAGTGACATCGTGAGCAATTTATCAGGCTCGTTATTCAGCCCAAGTATAGTTATGTACGCCCCTTCAGGTGGTGGCCCTTTATCATCTGTGCTCGGTGGAGTTGGTTCGTTATTGGATAGCCTAATTGGTTTGCTGCAGGGAGCGGTTAGGACTGTTTTGTCACCAATACTAGACCCACTGCTTAATTTACTGATTTTAACCGCCGGTATTGATTTAGCTAGGACAGATGTCGGTGCCAACTTAAGTTGTTCCTCAGAAACCGGCGTTCAACTTCTACGTTAATCACCGGCTAACACGCTGAGCAAATCATTAACCGCTTTGATGCGCGTTTCCGCTTTATTCAGCGTCTCGATGAAACGCAACTTATCACCACCCTCTAATTTAAAGCGTTTGGGCTCTTTCTGAATCAAGGTGATCAAACGGCGCGGGTCAACGGTGGTGTCGCTACCAAATTCAAAGCGGCCGCCGGTGGGTCCAACATCCACTTTACGAATACCCAGCGCATTGGCCTTCAGCTTTAAGCGACTGACTGCAAAGAGGTTTTTGGCTGGCTCTGGCAGCAGGCCAAAGCGGTCAATCATTTCTACTTGCAGCTCATCGAGCGCGTCGTCGCTGTCAGCACTGCTTATGCGCTTATACAGCGTGAGGCGGTTATGTACGTCGGGCAGGTAGTCTTCAGGAATTAGCGCGGATAAGCGCAAGTTAATATCGGCGCCTAAGGTGAAAGGCTGATCCATATTGGGTGTTTTACCGTTGCGAATCGCTTTCACTGCACGGTCTAACATGTCCATGTACAGACTAAAACCAATGCTATGAATGTTGCCACTTTGGTCCTCACCAAGCAGCTCACCAGCCCCACGAATTTCTAGATCTTGTGAGGCCAAGACAAAACCGGCACCGAGGTCATCTGCGGCGGCAATAGCTTCCAAGCGCTTTTCGGCATCACCGGTCATGGCTTTTTTCGGCGGTGTTAATAAGTAAGCATAGGCTTGGTGGTGTGAGCGACCCACACGGCCACGCAATTGGTGCATTTGTGCTAAGCCCAGTTTGTCGGCGCGATCCATGATGATGGTGTTGGCGCTGGGCACGTCAATGCCGGTTTCAATAATGGTGGAGCACACCAAAATATTGTGTTGCTTGTGATAGAACTGCTGCATCACTTGTTCTAGTTCACGCTCACGCATTTGCCCATGGGCAATGCCAATACGTGCTTCTGGTACCAGCTCTGTGAGCTCCTGGGCACACTTTTCGATGCTATCGACTTCGTTATGCAGGTAATACACCTGACCGCCCCGTAGCAGTTCACGCAGGATGGCTTCTTTAACCACCATGGGCTGCGATTCACGCACAAAGGTTTTTACCGCCAAGCGTTTAGCCGGTGGGGTGGCAATAATCGACAAATCACGCATGCCTGATAGCGCCATATTGAGCGTGCGAGGAATCGGCGTGGCGGTGAGTGTGAGCATGTCGACTTCAGCGCGTCGTTGTTTTAGCGCTTCTTTGTGACGCACCCCAAAACGATGTTCTTCGTCGACAATAATCAGACCCAGCTGCTTAAAGTCCATGTCGTCGCTTAGCAGTTTATGAGTGCCAATCAAGATATCAATTCGACCGTCTTTGGCAGCTTCCATGGCCTGCTTTTGCTCTTTTGCTGACTTGAAACGAGACAGCACCTCAATACGCACCGGCCAGTCGGCAAAACGGTCACGAAAGTTTTCATAATGCTGCTGAGCGAGCAGGGTGGTGGGCACTAACACGGCCACTTGCTTGCCAGCTTGCACTGCGACAAAAGAGGCACGCATGGCCACTTCAGTTTTACCAAAGCCAACATCACCACAAACCAAACGATCCATTGGTTTAGGTGAACGCATATCGGCCAGCGTAGCCAAAATGGCGTTGGCTTGATCGGCGGTTTCTTCAAACGGAAAGCCAGAGGCAAACAGTGCGTATTCGGCATGGTCGAAGGGGAAACCATAACCTTGGCGGGCAGCACGGCGGGCATACAAGTTGAGCAACTCAGCAGCGGTGTCACGTACTTGTTCGGCTGCTTTGCGGCGCGCTTTAGTCCATTGCTCGGTACCAAGGCGGTGCAGCGGTGCACTGGCATCATCTGCACCGGCATAACGTGAGATTACTTCTAAGTTAGCCACCGGCACATAAAGCTTGGCTTTGTCGGCATATTCCAACAGCAAAAACTCTTGAACCTGGCCGTCCATGTCGAGCGTGACAAGACCATGATAGCGACCGACGCCGTGATCCACATGCACTACCGGTGCACCCGGCTGTAGTTCGGTTAATGAGCGTATGGCCAGTTCAGCTTGGCCGTCGCTGGAAGTGGCTTTGCGGCGGCGACGTTGTGCTACCCGTTGGCCAAATAGCTGTGACTCGGCAATGATGGCCAGATCCGGTGTTAAAACACCTTCATCTAATGCCGCAATGGTGATGCCAAAGTTGATGTCACTGTGATTGAAGGTTTGCCAGTCGGCCACAGCCTGCGGTGTTAGCTGCCAGCGCGCTAAAAGCTCGAGCAGGCTTTCACGGCGACCAGCACTTTCGGCGCATAACAAGACACGGCGCTGACCCGTTTGCTCACCCAAAAATTGTTGCAGTGCATGCAGTGGTGCTTCCGACTTTGCTTCGACTGGCAGTGAGGGTGGTGCCAAAAAAGGTAAATTAATCACACCGGCTTTCTCAGTGAGCTTGGCTGCATGCAGCTCAATACGCGGCCAACGTTTTAGGTTTGCAAACCAGTCGTTTTCTCGCAGAAATAAGTGTTCGGGTGACAATAACGGCCGAGTGTTGTCACCACCGTATTGTTCATAACGATACAGCACGTCTTGCCAAAATTGGCCTAATCGATCAGCTGCGTTGGTATCCAACATCAGCAAGGCGTTACTGGGTAAGTAATCAAACAGTGTGCCGGTGTGTTCAAAAAATAGTGGCAAGTAATATTCAATACCATTGCCAGCCAAACCACTCACTACATCCTGATACAAGCTGCTGCGCTTAGGGTCGCCATTAAAGTGGTTGGCCCATTGATCACGGAAGCGTCGAATGCCGGCTTTATCAAGTGGGAACTCGTGCGCCGGCATTAAGATGAGTTGGTCTATGGGATTAACCGTGCGTTGGCTGTCGACATCAAATAAACGTAGCGTTTCAATTTCGTCGTCAAACAGCTCCACCCGTACTGGGTATTCGGCACCCATGGGGAATAAGTCAATTAAGCTACCGCGTAACGCAAATTCTCCATGCTCATACACGGTGTTAACCGCACGATAACCGGCGGCTTCTAACTGAGTACGGGTGTCGTCTAGTGTTAATTTTTGTCCGCATTTTAACTCAATGGCTTGGCCTAATAACCAGTCTCGTGGTGCCAACCTGTGTGCTGCCGTGGTAATGGGTACGACCAAAATGCCGCGCTTGGCTGTAGGTAGTTGTGACAGCACCTGCAAACGCGTGGAAATAATGTCTTGGTGTGGTGAAAACTGGTCGTAGGGCAGAGTTTCCCAGTCGGGGAAGTGCCATAACGGTAAATTCGCATCTTCGCCTAGGAAAAATGTCAGGGCCTCTTCTAACTGTGACGCACTGCGTGTGTCTTGGGTGATGACCACTACCAAGCCCGAGTGCTGCTGCGTGACAGCAGCAAGCGCTAATGCACGAGCCGAGCCATCGATTTGACCCCAGCTGCGTTTGTCATCAGCAAGGCGCGGTAATTCGGGCAAGAAGGCAGGTACAACAGCTGATACAACAGAATGTGACATAACGACAATTCCAGCAGGCAATGGTCTACGCAAGCAACAACAAAAGCCGTTTTAACGGCCGCGGTGGAGTGTAACGCAGACTGATGGGGGTGCGACAATATGTCGCAGGCTAACTCGCTGTGGCTTACGTAAAATGCCTGCGCACAATAATAAATAGAGAGCGGTTACATGCTGCGCCCAACCCCATTAGCCTACGCGATTTTTTTGACTGCTTTTGTGACCCCCGTGCTTGCTGATCACTCGTTGCCAGAAGTTTCGGTGACGGCGTCCGCATATGAGTCTGCATTTTCCATGACACCCACGATGGCTCAACGTGAGTTAGCAAAAACACCGGGTGGTGTTGGTGTGGTAGATGCTAAGGATTATTTAAGCGGCCGTGCCGGCAATATGGAAGACACACTTCGTTTAGCCACAGGGGTGTTTATTGCGTCGCGCTTTGGCTCCGATGAGGCGCGTGTATCAATACGCGGGTCAGGTTTGCAGCGTACCTTTCATGGCCGTGGCCTAATGTTATTGCAAGATGGTGTGCCGATTAATTTGGCCGATGGTGGCTTTGATATGCAGGCCATTGAGCCAAGTGCCACACGCTATATTGAAGTACAGCGTGGTGCTAATGCGCTGCGTTATGGCAGCAGTACCTTAGGTGGCGCGATCAATTATGTGTCTCATACCGGGCGCTCAGCACCACCTTTGATGTTAAGAGCAGAGACCGGCAGTTTTGGTTATCAGCGTTACCAAGCGGCAGTTGCTGGCATGACCGATACGCTCGATGCTTATGCTTCGATTAGTCATAACGAGCAGGATGGTTTTCGCGATCATGCACGCCAACGTAATGGCCGCTTTTTCGGTAACGTCGGCTGGCAAGTGACAGATCGCGTGGAAACACGACTGTACGCTACGGTTGTGGATACTAATTCTGAGCTGCCAGGCAACCTGAGTTATTCCGACCTGAAGAACAATCCACGCAAGGCCGATGCTGGAAGTGTTAACCGAGATGCTAAGCGTGACTTCCCGCTCTATCGTTTGGCCAGTCGCACTGCGATTCAACATGATCATGGTGGCCAGACCGAATTCACTGCTTTTGCTGCGCGTAAGCAGTTGTTTCACCCACTATCTTTTGCTCGTATAGAGCAGAGCAGTCGCGACATGGGTTTGGGTGTGCGCCACGAGCATCCTGCGCATGTGGCTGGAATGAAATTAGATACGGTGATTGGTGCCAGCTGGCATCGTGGATTAACGGATGATGAGCAGTGTGCTTATGGTGCGGCTGCACCCGGAACAAATCCTTGTACACAACAGACCAAAGACAATAAAACCACTGCTGAAAATCAGCTGGTATTTGGTGAGGGCCGCTTAAGCCTGACGCCGCAAACTGTTTTAACCGTTGGTGGTCAATTTACTGATGCCTCGCGTCGTGTTACTGAGCGTAGCCCCGGCCTTACGGCTGCAGGCGCAATTTATGATCAATCCTACCGTCGTTTTTCACCCAAGTTAGGCATTCAACAGTACGTCGGTGAGGCCGTATCGGTTTATGCCAACGTGAGTGCTAGCTTTGAGCCACCCAGTTTTTCTGAAACCTTAGATGGCCGTCCATTAAAAGCACAACGTGCCACCACCTATGAAATCGGTACCCGCGGTGATGTCGTGTTTGGGCCAATCACAACGGGTTTTGATCTGAGTTATTACCGCGCCAATATAAAAAATGAGCTGTTAACCGTTGAGGTGGAGCCGAATCGTGCCGCTACCACTAATGCGGGCAACACACTACATCAAGGCCTTGAGTTAGGCTTACGTGCCGAATCTGATCATATACGCTTGTTGGCCAGTTACCTTTTTAATGATTTCCGTTTTCAGCAAAACGCTGCGCTGAGGGGGAATCGTATTGCCGGTGTGCCTGATCAGGTGCTGAGTGCCGAGGTAGCTATAAAATTGCCTCACGGTATTGAAGCGGGCCCCACGCTTCGTGCTGCAAGTCGCGCATTTGTGGACCATGCCAACACCACCACAGCACCTGGTTATTCGGTATTGGGCTTTAAGCTGAATCAAAGTTTAGCTGGCGGGCTGTCATGGTTTCTAGAGGGTCGTAACTTAAGCGACAAACGTTATGCCAACACCACCGGTGTGGTGTTTGACGCCAGCGTACCTGCGGCATTCACAGGCTTTACAGGTCGTGACCAAGCATTATTTAGCCCAGGTGATGGCCGCTCCATCTACGCTGGCATCAGCAAGGCTTTTTAAACATGGTTTTACGTCGTATTCGTCAGCACTTATTGCCTTGGCATCGTCGTCTAGCGTGGCTCGTGGTATTGCCGATTTTGGCTTGGTCACTCAGCGGTTTATTGCATCCGGTGATGTCTCGTTGGCAGCCCTCGGCAGCAGCCATGGCGGTGCCAGCATCGTTTTTAGCACCACCGTCAGATACTGCTTGGTCCGATCTGCCAGCACCTAAGCAAACGCTGCCGGCTGATTGGTTGATACGCGAGATGCGTGCCATCACGTGGCAAAATCAGCCCTATTGGCAAGTTCAGCGAAGTGACGGCTCACTGCGGCAAGTACATGCCAAAACAGGTGAAGTAGCTGACATTACCAGTGCCATGGTGACTGAACTTGCGCGTCACTATACCGGCGAGCGTGAGGCAGCCGTCAATTTGAGTGTGGTGACCGAATTCAGTAATGAATACGGTGTGATTAATCGCTACTTGCCAGTTTATCGAGTGGCCTTTGATCGTCCCGATGGGCTAATTGCTTTTGTGGAGCCGCGCAGTTTGCAATTGTCGGGTTTAACCGATCATTGGAAGACGCGCTTTAGCGGCTTCTTCAGAGCCATGCACAGTTGGTCTTGGTGGCCACATGCGCCATCGCGTGTTTGGGTGATGGCGGGGCTGTTAGCACTAGCATTGATTGTTGCAGTTTCTGGTATTGTGCGTGCGTGGCCATTGGCGGCTAAGCGTAAGCGTTCACAACGTTGGCACCGCCGTGTTGGCTTGTTGGCAGCACTTGCGGCATTGGCATGGTTTAGTACCGGCGCACTGCATGCCTTAGTGATGAACAAGCGCATGGGAAGCTTTGAGACCTACCCATTAGCCAGTACTTTTTCTGCTGCCGAATTGTCTGCTGCGATACCAAATGAGGTGCCACAAGGTGCCAGACTGCAGGTTGTCGCAAGCCAAGATGGTCCACTGTGGTATTGGCATCAGTTAGTGCAAGCAACGGCGCCAGCGGGGCATGCGCACCATGGTCATGCTGTTCCGCGTACTTTAAATGCTGCTTACTTTCATGCCACAACTGGTGATATTGTTGATCCTGAAGCTTACTGGTTGTCTTTAGCACAGCGTGTGGCAGGGCAGACTCGTTTGCAGGCCACTAAAGCCATCACTGGCTTTTTCCCTGAATATGGTTTTGTGCAAAAACGCTTGCCAGTTCAGCAATTACGTTTTGATAGCTCAGATAGGCTAACAGTGTATGTTGACCCCGCTGATGCTGCAGTGGCCTCGGTGGTGCGAGATTTAGACCGTTTTGAAGGCTTGAGCTTTGCTTATTTACACAAAGCCCAGTTTTTAGACCCGGTGATTGGTAAAGATGCGCGCGATGCCGCCGCCGTATTATTTGCCTTGCTAATATTTATCTTGTCGCTGATTGGTGCAGTCATGATGCGGCGTAAAACGAACTGAATAAACTGGTGATTGCCATGTCTGCCGAGGACGTTGTCAACGATGAAGAATTCCTGCAGTTAATGCGCGGTTTTGCAGAAAACTTTTGGACCAGCCGTGTTCCGGATTTTCTAAATCTTTCGCTGTCGT
>CAYYWS010000012.1:14572-23348 GCA_964473955.1 uncultured Paraperlucidibaca sp.
GCAGAAAACTTTTGGACCAGCCGTGTTCCGGATTTTCTAAATCTTTCGCTGTCGTTGGCGGAAAATGTGCCGCCTAATCTGGAGTTGAAACGAGCTATTCATGGCTTGGCTGGAACGGCCGAGATGATCAACGAGAAGGGCATTGGTGACTTGGCGCGGCAGGCAGAAACTTGTTGGGATGTCAGTGGTGCGCAGTCTGAAATCACTCTGGCGGCGATTGAAGCGCTGGTTGAGTTCATCAAGCAGCGCCAAGACCAGCAGTAGTTATTTGCTGTCGTCGCTAATCCAGCCGGTATTACGTTTCATCTCACCCCATTTAGATTCAGAACCTTTGAAGTGCTGAAAGGTACCTTGCAATCGCCACCATGAATTAAGCTGGCGGTAACCAAAGTTCTCAATGACAGCTAAGATAAACAGCTTGATGCTCGGGCGATAACCTGTGTAGACATGAAAGCTACGCTCTTCTAACAAAATCGCTGACGTTGATAAGAGCAAACCTAAACCTACGGAAGCAAACAAAAATACTAATGCCGCAGCACCATTTAAGTAGCCCATGAAGTACAACACTAAGGTGAAAATTAAACCTAAAAACTCCATGATTGGACTGATCGCTTCGACAATAATCATGAAGGGATAAGCAACCCAGCCCACCGTGCCTGAGCGTTTAGAGAAAAGTAGCGAGCGGTGTTTGATTAACACTTCTAGCAGTCCACGCTGCCAACGAACACGTTGTTTTTTTAGCGTTCCCAAGTCCTCAGGCGCATCCGTCCAGCACACAGGGTCCGGCACAAAATTGATGTGATAGGGAATACGGTTATCAATATGGTGCTTATGCAGCTTCACCACCAAGTCCATATCTTCGCCTAGACACTTCGCGGTAAAACCACCAACTTTTACAACGGTCTCACGCTTAAATACACCAAAGGCACCGCTGATAATGAGCAGTGCTTTAATGGTGGACCAACCAAGGCGGCCAAATAAGAATGCACGCAAGTATTCCAATACTTGAAAGCGAGCCAAGTAGGATGAAGGCAAACCGACACTGACTAAATTGCCATCTTTTACCTTGCAGCCGTTGATGATCCGTACCGTACCGCCTGCCGCAATGGTGCCTGGCTTATTCAAAAATAGGCGAACCACACGTTGTAGCGCATCACGCTCTAAAATTGAGTCGGCATCCATGCTGCAGAATAATTCTTTGCTGGCGATGTTAATGCTGGCGTTAATGGCATCCGCTTTGCCACCACCATTTTCCTTGTCTAGCAAAATCAAGTTAGGGTACTTGTAAGACTTATAAACACACTTGATGCGGGCGCAGGGCACGTCATAGCGAAAAGCAGCGGGGTAGGGGTGCATTTCAAAGGTGTTAATCATCACGTCCATGGTGCTGTCTTTGCCACCATCATGAATCACTAACAGCTCAAAATCAGGGTAGTTAAGCTGAAGCAGTGACTTAACCGAGGCAGCAATAAGCTGCTCTTCGTTGTATGCGGTTAGTAGCAAGCTAACGCCGGGCAACGAGCGCTCATGCAGCTTCGGCATGTAAAGGTCACGACCATCACGAGTGGCTCGTCTGACGGCAAACAAGGCAATGATGTTGAGTGTTAAGTAGCTGCCGGTAACAATGATGGAGTACAGCAAAAAAATAAAAAACGTAATGACAATCGCGGTGCCAGCCGCGCCACTAGCAAGACCTTGTGTCGTTAACCACAGCTCGTTCATACCGCCTCCATGGGCTGCCAGTTTGTCGGCAGTAACCATTTTTTGTGGTACATGGCCTCTAATAAATGCGCTTTAGCCGTACCTTCCGGCAATTTATCAAGCAGTGTTTGAGCCTTGGCGCTATCCATAGTGGGTAAACTGACAAGTGCAATAGCCGCACAACGTTGTATTTGCCAGTCACCATCATGTAGTGCTTTTTCTAAAATAGGTTGCTCATCTTCTAAGCTGAGCCTTGCAATTGCCTTAAGGCCTGCGCAACGAATATGGGTATCTTTATGAAGGCAGGCCATGCGTGCCAACGGCGTAAAATGAGGGCTAATCGTCAGGTTTAAAATAGTAATTATGGTGTCGGCATCATCGGGAAAGCGTGCCAATGCTTGCCTTGATACTGCCCCGAACTCTCGCTCAGCTTGTGTGTGCGTCAGCTCTAGCAGCAATGGAATATGTGACCTAGGAGCTGTGGCAACGGCTTGTGTTAAGTAGTCCAACAGCAGAATTTCAGACGGTGTGGTATCGAGCAATGAGTTGATTTTATGCAGTGGCCAGTTTTGCTTGGAAAGTCGTGCAAGCACCATCGGGATAGCTGTTTCTGGTGATTTCACCATCAGCAGTTTGGCTGCCATGTGTGACAGTAGATCATACGGGTGGTCAAGCAATACACGTGCTGCTGGCACAGCGCGCTCATCTTTAAGCGCTGTCATTAGCATCAATGCCATTAACTTGTTATCCGTTTTGCGCGAACGCAAAAGCTTTGGTAACTCTGCTGGAACAGACAGTGCAACTAATAAATCAAGTAACGACTGGGCGCTGTCACCGCGCAGTCGTTGATAAATGCCCAGCCAAATCACGCCAAAGTTGTGTATGTCTCGCTTATAGAGCTTGGGTAAGTTGCTGGGTAGTTCACCTGAGACCACGGCATACATTACTGGGCGCCAAATAGCTTCTAGCTTTTTTTGCCTGGCTTCTTTGCGATAGCGGAAAAAGCGTAAAAGCATGCTGCTTAGTAAGCATAAAATACTGGCACCAAACAGGCCGTAAGCTGTCCATAACGCAACAACTATGCCTGCATCAGAAGTTTCGGCGTAAGCCAAGACGAACCCCCGTTTGTGTGAACAAATCGCCTTGTTTGGTTTGGCTTAAGGTGTAGGTCATCATCCAAGGGCCAGATATAGTTTGCATGCCAGTAATGCCATAAGCCTTTACTGAGGTAGTGCTAATGGCATTTGGATCGTTTTCAACGATTTCTTGGTCGTCACCAAAGGCATAAAAAACACCAGTGCGATCAGTGTCATTCCAGAAATAGTCAGCACGAATTTGGTGGTTTAAGGCATTTTCATTACGCAAACTGACGTTGGCGATTTGGTAAGCAAAGCGCCATGGACCAGTATATTTTTCAGTAACTAATGCAGTGCGTTCAACGCGCAAATTACTGAATGAGGTGATTTGATAAGAAGGCTCAAATGTCCAACCCTGTCCTGCAACCCAATAGTAGCCAGCGTAAAACACATGTCCCGGTGTTAAGTTTTCACTGGGGCTAACCTTAGCCTCAAGATGTAATTTGCCATTTGCCGTAACAGGAATGTAGCCACCTAGGGTGAACTGGCTGTCTACTTTTTCAAAACGATCCGTGCGGGTGACATCACCATAAACCGTTAGGCCATTTTGCTCCCAAGCACCTGCAATATATTCAATATTGGCGCTGGCGCGGTCGTTGGTGTAATGCTGATATTCTGCACCAGCTTCCAGCCATGAAGTTGCCCAAGTATTTGTGGCAAGCACAGACAGGCCTAAAGCTAGGATCGTGGTATTTTTCATGACTTAATTTCCCGTGAGAGTCGATTGATGCGTGCTAGCAGCTCAGCAGGTTGGAAGGGCTTCACTAAGTAGTCGTTTGCCCCCATATCCAGAGCTTGCACAATATCGCGCTCACCGGTTTTTGCTGTCAGCATCAGTACAGGCAAGTCTTTTGTAGCAGCATTGCTACGAATGTTTTTTAAGACAGTAAAACCGTCAACAAATGGCATGAGTACGTCTAGTACCACTAACTCAGGCTGCCATTCATTCAGGAAAATTTCACCCTGTGCCCCATCTATTGCAGTCTTTACTTCATGGCCTTGTCGTTTCAGCAGAAACTCAATCAGCTCTGCTGTCATTTCATCGTCTTCCATGAGCAGGATTTTGTGTGCAGCCATGATGACCCTATTTGATCTGAAACATTTGTTAAGTAAATGCTAACCTGAAATTAGAAAAAGCTATAAGAGGATTCTTGAATTTAAAACGAAGATTTTAAAAAAAAGGGCTCTTAATGAGCCCTGAGAGTAGCACCTATTGTTCAGCGTGGGCCGTTTGCAACGCGCCAGTTTTTAACGGCTTGGCGAATGCTGGGCAAATCATGAAAGAACTCAACTGCTTCGACACGACGGCGTGTTGAACGTAATGAGCTTCCACCTGCCCAAATATCAATGCTTAACGGCAGCTTAAATCGTAAATCTTCCAAAAACTCAATGGCTTGTGTGGTTGGGAAGGCTGCACTGAAAGACAGAGCAACAATATTCATTTTGTGTCGCTGCACGGCTTGAGCAATGTCACGCACTGACATTTGAGCGCCATAACAAACCGCATCGGCATTATCTAGTCGCAATAATGACTCGACCATCAAAATACCCTGAGTATGTGTTTCAGTAGGTGGCGTTGTTAATAAAATCCGTGGCGGACGATTGACCGCACGTAAGTTAGCAATGGCTTGGCGCATAATCTTTTGCACCAGTTCCATAAATAAATGTTCCTCATGAACCTCAATAACACCACGTGACCAGCTATCACCGATCAAACCATTGGCGTGTTGTAAAAAGTCTAATACAAACCGTTCTAAACCCATGGTCACCATCTGGTGTGCAAGGTAGTCTTGAATCTCATTTGAATTAGAAGTTTTAATGACTTCTAATAGTTCGGTTTCAAACTCGGGCGACACTTCATGACGAGCTTGTGTTTGAGATTTGAGCATATGCTCTAAATCGTCTGTGCTCAAAGACATGAGTTTGCTAGGGCGATATCCAGCATCAATTAGACGGCGCACTAGGCGTAATTTTGCAACTTGATCAACAGGATAAACACGATCACCTTGTGCATCGCGTTGTGGTGCTGGAAAGTCGTAACGTCTTTCCCACATGCGTAATAACTCTTTAGTAACTCCGGTTTCGCGCTCCACTGCGTTAATCGGCAAAAGAACGGGTAGCTCAGAATTTTGTTGCATCGCTAATTTTGCGTTCATGATAAGCCTCTCTGGCGTAGTGACGTTTTGTCTAGGACAAAGATGGACTCATGCCGAGATGCACCACACTGTACAGAAGTGACACAAATGTGATTTATGCAAGAGACTAATGGGTCACGCCAAATAAGTGTCTTATTTCTGAGTCATGGTAAAGCAGCGTTGGTTTTGTTAGAAAATATCAACATGCTCAAGAGTTGATTCAAATGAATGCTTTAATGAAGTCTCTAATCTTGCTAAGCACACTATTCGTGCTTGGTTGCACGAGCAAACCAATGATGTCTAGCACCGAATACACCTATACACCACCATCGTGGGCGGAGCCTTTACAGGGTGACCTGATGCGGCCGGCTGGTGTTTCTAAACCAGCCGTTGTAGTAGTGATACATGGTGGCGGTTGGCGCTCAGGCTCTCGCCACAGTAGTTATGTGCAGCGCATTAACCAAGAAATCCTCAGTGCGGGTTTTGCTGTTTTTAATGTGAGTTATCGTTTTGCGCCCAATCATCGTTTTCCGGCACAGCTAGACGATATAACTCAAGCCATAACGTGGTTGCAGCAAGAAGGGCAGGCCTTAGGTGTAGATACTCAACGTGTTGCATTGTGGGGTTACTCAGCCGGTGCTCATTTAGCCAGCCTTGCTGCCATGACTGAGCAGGCCTTGCCTATTCGGGCAGTGGTCGCTGGTGGTACACCAGCAGATTTACAAGTTTGGCCGCGCTCGCCCATGGTTCATGCGCTTATTGGACAAGGCCTTGATGAGGCGCCAGCGGTTTGGGCCAAAGCATCACCCGTGACACAAGTCAGCCCAAACACGCCACCCCATTTTCTCTATCACGGTCGCTGGGATACCTTGGTTTCTTTTGATCAGGCCCTAAAACTTGAGGCGGCTCTTAAAGAGCAGGGTGTGCCTGTTCAGCTGGTCGCAAGACCGATCTATGGGCATTTGTTAACTGCTGCACTGCCCGGCAACAGTTATCAGCAAGCCACGGCGTTCTTAACTCAGTACTTGCGTTAGGCTAAAACCTACTTTGGGAAAGTGACGGTGAATCTTGCCAACCAAGGCATCGTCATGAGCCAAAGTCCACGAATGTTTTGTGCTTTGTACTAACACACCTGTTGTGGGTAGCTGGCCGTAATCAGCTGGCGCTACAGTGACCATTTTGCCAAGTAATGGTTCGTCGCTGCTGCTAATGAGCTCTCGTGGTTCATGTGACTTGGCAATGTTCAGGGCGTCGTCGATGGTAATATCCTGTCGCTGACCTTCACCAAATGCGCTCATGCGATCAAGCCATGCTGTCAGCTTCGGATATTGATCAAAGCTTTTTTCCGCCAAATCATGCGCAAACCAAAGTGGGTGATAGGTAGCAAAGTCGGCATGGTTTGGTAAATCACCAAACAGGAAGTCTTTAGTTAGTCGACTTTCAACATCATCTAGGTGTTTCGCTAAAATAGTTTTAGCCCTAGCGGGCGACATTTTAACAACTGAGTCTTTCCCTAGCTGAATACGATCCCAAGCAAATTTAGCCATATCAAACAGTGAAAGTGACTGTTTTGCTTTGCGTAATACTTTCGAATTGGCACTCGACATTAAGCAGGCAATAAAGACCTTCAGCTCTGCATGCTTTACATAGGCCTGTGCTTCTGCACTGCAGTTTTCCAATGCTAATTCAGGCTTGTCACTGAGCCTGGCAATTTCGCTGGCAATGCTGTGGGAGTCACAGAAAATGTCGGCGCCAATTTGCGCCACAGGAATCTTGCGATAACCCCCGGCCAATGTTTGCAGGTGTGGGCGCGGCAGCATTTCGCGAGTGATCACGGATTGCCATGGAAGGTTTGCATAACCCAGCATGCTTCGTGTTTTCTGAGAAAAAGGCGACATTGGGTAGTGATGCAAAATTAGGTCGGTCATGACGCTTTACTCGCTAATTTTTCAATGCCGCGATAGAGAAATACACCCACTATCATCATGACAATGCCGCTGATGATGGCTGGGTCTATGTGTTGAGGGATATAGGGTGTGGCACTTAATAATCGTTGTTTGCCGCCCACTTCTTCATATATCCAGTGCTGATAAGGCCACACAGCCAGTAGCGAGCCGGTCAGTACGCCAATGACAGTTAGCATGGTGCGCTGTCGGTAGTTAGCTAGCAGCCAACTAATGCTACTTGCAAAGGCGATAGCTCCGGTGGCGATGCCGGCTAATAACGGCAAAATAAACGCCATATTAAGGCTGGCTAATGCTTCCAGTACTTCCGCATATTTGCCTAAAACGAGTAACACGAACGAGCCGGAAACGCCGGGTAACAGCATCGCAGTTGCAGCGATTGCACCACAGATAAAAATAAACCACGCGGTTGATGGCGTTGAGGCTGGCACCAACATAACCACAAATAAGCCTGCGCCAAAACCTGCTAGCCACCATAACCAAGAGCGTAAGCGAGTTACTTTAAGAGATAATATTAACGACACTACCGAGGCTGCAATCAAACCAAAAAATAAGCCAAACGTTGCCTCTGGCAGTTCTCGAATTAACCAGCTAATTGGTATGACTCGGCTAAAAAAAGTGATGGCAATGAGAATGCCAATACCTAAGGGCAGCACAAATAAAATGTCGATATGTCGTAATGCGTCACTTAAGCGTGCCTTGCCAATAAGCTTAATAAAGTCACGATTGACACTGGCAATAGCATTTAGCAGGCGTTGATAAATGCCCAAAATTAACGCCATGGTGCCGCCGGATACGCCCGGAATTAGGTCTGCTGTACCCATGCAAATGCCACGCATGATTTGGGGCGCCATTGGCTCAATGGCCAAGGTCGGATGACCAAAACGACGTTTGATCATGGCTTCGAATGCAAAAACGCCAGAGGCCAACCAATGTGCAATGCGTTGGATCCAGCCGTTAATGGGCGTGAGTTGTAAAATACCTGCTGCTAATAAGGCAGAAAAAATGCCACCAATTAAAGTGTCGGTTGCTTGGTGTGCACCGGCAGCAAGGCGTGGTAGGGCAAACAGCAAGGTTAAGCCAGCCGCTAACAGACCAATACGACGCCCACCCGCTTGCCACCATAACCATGTAATTAAACACATAAACGTGGCGTGATCGCTGGGGAACGTTGAGCCGGCTGTCTCTTTAGCACGTGACCACGGCACATAGTCTTTAATTGAGTAAAACGGTTCTAGGTAAAGAGAGGGTGAAGGGCTGGGAACCACGAGGATTTCACGCTGATATGTGACTACCAAAAAAATCACAATCAGCATGTAAAAGCCCAGTGTGACGCCTTGGCGCCATTGAGTTTCGTCGCCTGATAACCAACGTGCATAAAAAATGCTGAGAATTAATACACCACAAAATAAGTCAAAGCGCCTGTCACCAGTAGCGGCCCAAAGTTCAGGCCATGGTGAACCCCATGACACGGTACCGTTCATGGCAAAGTAGATGGCGTTATCGAGTGCATCCCACCATTCATTAGTGATGGGGGTGAACCACGAGCCCATTAGTAGGGTGGCTAATAACAAACAAATTAGGCCATTACGACGACTTGCGGCGGGCATTAAATCTGCACGAGCGGACGGTTGGTTCATAAATGAAGGGCTTTGAGCTGAAAATGAAACGCGATTCTAGTGGATTAAGCCATGGAATAAAAATATGCGAGCAGGGCCTTAAGAGTCTTTAAGGCCCTGCTTGGTTTTATTGCAGTGTAGGCGCTGTATTGTTGTTGCTTAATAGTCCTTGGGCACCAAACAAGTTTTCCCGCCACTGCTGTTCAAGCGCACGAGTATCG
>CAYYWS010000013.1:0-23227 GCA_964473955.1 uncultured Paraperlucidibaca sp.
CATTTTCGCCCATGCCACCGCACATGGCAATTACCGATGGGCAGTTAATGCATCATAGCGCCATCCATCGCCTCACCCCGACAGCAATCATCTCAATGGCATAGGTGCCAATGACCAAGGCTGAAACACGACCAGTGATCTCTACATAACGATCAACCAAACGCGCTTTGCGATGACGAACGCTGTCATGCACCCATTTTAATAAGGCTAAACCCAGCACCACTAAGGTGAGTGTTAACCAGACAATGCCTAACGCAAGCCCAGATGGTAACGACGAGCCCATTAAGATGGCGGCTGATACCGTTGCGGGGCCAACCAAAAATGGCATGGCAATAGAGCCTGCCATGTGTTCTGGATCACCCCTTAACTGCCCCATCGCTTCAACTCCTTCAAAGAAGAAACGAATACCCACCAGTAAAAACAAAATGCCGCCAAAGATTTGGAAAGAAGCAAATTGCACATGCAGCATCTTGGTAAAAAAAGCTTCGCCACTGACAACAAACAGTGAAAAGACTAAACCACCGATCAACACACCACGCGCCAAAACAGTGATGAACTGGCGCATTGGCAAGCGCACCATAACATCCAGTAAATAAAGGCTTAATAAGAATGGATTGAGCAGCGCAAAAAAGAAAACAAATGAATCAAGCCCAGACATAACCCCTCAGCAGTTTGACATTTCGGGGTCAAATGGTAACATCTCAAATCATTCGTACTCAAACTAAATTGAAAAATACATTAAATGAACGAAACGACATCGGTTAAATCGCCGTACGAGGTTCGCATCTTAAGAGACATACGCCGCATCATTCGTGCTGTCAGTATTCATTCAAAAATGCTGAAAAGTACTCAAGACATCACCACACCGCAGTTGGTGACGCTGATGGCGTTGTGTAATGAAGGGCCAATGAGCTTAAAGGCATTAGCCCAAGCTATCGACTTAAGTCCCAGCACGGTGGTCGGCATTATTGATCGCCTAGAAGCCAAGTGCATGGTGCAGCGCAGCCGAGATGCTGGTGACCGTCGTCAGATCCAAATCAGTATTACTGCGCAGGGACTTGCCTTTGTAGAGCAATCACCCAATCCCTTACAGACGCGCTTAGCGAATGAGTTAAGCAAATTGCCCGAACTAGAACAGGCCACCATTGCACTTTCACTTGAGCGTTTAGTTCAGTTGTTTGGCGCTGACAGAATTGATGCATCAGCCATTTTATCCATTGATGCAATAGACACAGGAGTTAAAGATGACCACGCAAAAAGTCATACTTCGCCCCCCTCGTAAGACGGATGGTGCCGCGATTTACCAGCTGGTGAAAAACTCACCACCGCTGGATTTGAACTCCTGCTACGCCTATCTGCTTCAAGCTCAGCATTTTTCGCAAACTAGCATTGTGGCTGAACACAATGGCGCCATTGTCGCCTATGTATCAGCCTATATACCGCCACAGCAGCCGGACACGCTGTTTGTTTGGCAAGTTGTCACGGCTAGTGCCTATCGTGGCACTGGCATGGCCGTCACTTTAATTAGTGGATTGCTTGCACGCCCTGCCTGCCAAGCCGTGCGCTACATCGATACCACGGTATCACCCAGCAATGTTGCGTCAGCACGCGTATTTCGCAAATTAGGCGAACGCCTTGGCTGCCGCATTAATACATCGATCCTGTTTGCTGCGTCTGATTTTTCAGGTGCCGGACACGAAGATGAAGTTCTGTTTCGTATTGGCCCATTTGCCCCCGCGAACAATCAATTTATAAAGGAGCCACCTCATGCCATTACAAGTATTTGATCGTTTAGAGTCAGAAGTTCGGTCTTATGTCCGAAGCTTTCCAACCGTGTTCAAAACAGCCAAGGGCAGCTGGTTAACCAACGAAAATGGTCAGAAGTATCTCGACTTTTTTGCTGGCGCGGGCACGCTGAATTACGGCCACAATCCTGATGCGCTCAAAACTGCGTTAATTGATTACTTAAGCAGTGATGGCATTGTGCATGGCTTGGATATGGCCACCTGCGCCAAACGCGAGTTTATTGAAACCTTTGAACGCAATATTTTAAAGCCGCGCAAACTTGACTATAAGCTACAGTTCACCGGCCCTACCGGCACCAACGCTGTTGAAGCCGCACTGAAGCTGGCACGCCAAGTTAAAAAGCGTCATACCGTGCTGTGCTTTACTAATGCCTTCCATGGAGTTACCAGCGGCTCAGTGGCCGCCACGGGCTCACGTAAATTCCGTGAAGCCACCGGGACAGCATTAGAAAACACACGCTTCATGCCTTATGCCGGTTACTACGGCCAAGATGCCAACACATTGGCCATGATTGAGCGTCAGTTAAAAGACCCCAGCTCTGGCCTAGACCATCCTGCAGCGGTATTGGTAGAGGCTATTCAAGGTGAAGGCGGCATTAATACCGCGTCACCTGAGTGGTTGCGCGGCCTAGCTGCGCTCTGCAAACGCCACGACATGCTGCTGATTGTTGATGACATTCAAATGGGCTGTGGCCGTACCGGCGACTTCTTCAGTTTTGAGCAGGCCGGCATTGTTCCTGACATTGTTACCTTGTCGAAGTCACTGTCTGGTTACGGTTTGCCAATGGCCTTAGTGCTAATGAAGCCTGAGCTAGATATCTGGAAAGTGTCGGCTCACAACGGCACCTTCCGTGGCAACAACCCAGCCTTTGTTACCGCTACAACTGCCTTAAATACATTTTGGCAAAACGGCGAGTTTGCTCAATCTGTGATTGAAAAAGGCCGCTTCATGCATCAACGCCTGATTCAGATGCGTAAGCACTTCAGCATTGTCTCGACCGTACGTGGACGCGGCATGGTGGGCGGCTTGGTAACACCTTCAGATGAATATGCTGATGCGGTTAGCGCTAGTTGCTTTAAGCGCGGCCTGATTATTGAAACCTGTGGCCCGCGCGGTGAGGTGGTTAAGCTACTGCCCGCATTGACGATTAGCAAAGAAGACTTGAGTGCCGGTTTAGACATTTTGCAGGCCGCACTCGATGAGGCTGAAGCCACCCATCAAAGCTTATTAATAAAAGAGGCCATTGCATGATTGTTCGTCACTTTGAAGAAATTGCGCAGTCCGACCGCGCCGTCCACAGTGACAACTGGTCCAGCTTTCGTTTACTAACTCGTGATGAGGGTATGGGGTTCTCCATGCATGAAACATGGATTAACCCCGGCACCGAAACACATATTTGGTACAAGCACCATTTAGAAGCAGTGTACTGCAT
Source organism: uncultured Paraperlucidibaca sp. (assembly GCA_964473955.1). Classification (GTDB taxonomy): domain Bacteria; phylum Pseudomonadota; class Gammaproteobacteria; order Pseudomonadales; family Moraxellaceae; genus Perlucidibaca. The sequence goes on from CAYYWS010000013.1 coordinate 3,239, forward strand.
TGAAGGTGATGGTGAGATTGTGCCGCTTACTGGCACTGAAGCAGAGCCCACCGCTGAGGCCGCTATCGCTATTCGTCCCGGCATGCTGTACGCGCTAGACAAGCACGATCGCCACTTGCTGCGTGCCAATACTCGCCTACGCATGATCTGCGTTTTTAATCCGCCCCTTCGTGGTGACGAGAAGCATGGCCCGGATGGTGCTTATGCTCCCGCCACTGACTAACAAAGGAGGAATTATGATTTCGTTATGTCGTGACCCTTATCCTTCGCGTGCCATTAGTGACCATTTATTGGCGCGTCGTCTTGAGCCTGTTATTTGGTCTGAAGACAGCGAACGTCCCGCATGGTTAAGCCCAGAACAAGCACAAAAATATTCTGATGATGGCTATTTAGTGTTAGATGACTTTCTAAGCCGTCAACAAGTGATTGAGCTGTTAGCTGCGCGTTCCGTTTGCTTAGATAAGCAAACCGTTGTTCGCAACTTAAGCCAACAGCATGATGCATTTGCTGAGCTTGCTGGCAGCCCTAAACTGCTCGATTTAATGCGTTATCTCTTGGCTGGTGATGTTTATTTACATCAATCAAGCGCCCACGAACACGCCACCTTAAAAGGCCAGCAGCAAGAATGGCGCTCTGACTTTGAAATTTGGCATATTGAAGATGGCATGCCACAAATGCGTGCGGTGCAATGTTTTGTTGTGCTCGATCAGCCTTCCCGCTTCCATGCACCGCTGCAAGTTCTGCCTGGCTCACACAAAACCTATGTTGGCCGTCCAAACAATGAGCTAGCGCAAGAAAGCATTGCCATGCTCTCGCATCAAAATGGTGGTGAGGAAGCACTGGAGCCTATGCCCGGCAGCCTGATTGTGATGGATAGCAACATTTTGCATACCTCTGAAGGTCAGCATTTGGCGTTTGCTTTTAACAGCATGGACAATAGTTTGACAAAACCAGCCTATGGTTTAGCACCCCGCCCTGAAGAGTTAGCAACACGCTCGGCCCCCAACTCTCTTTAATCAAAAAAAATTGATATAGCCATGCGGGCAGGTTACACTGCCCGCCATGAGCACACTTGAACAACACCCAATACCTGCCGATCAAGCCCTTAGCGAGCTTGCTGCTTGGCTGCGCGCAGTGGGTGACCCCATTCGAATTCACACATTACGACTGTTGGCGCGTGATGCATTTGGTGTGCAAGAGCTTTGTCATTTGCTAGATAGCAAACAACCCTCACTCAGCCATCACTTAAAAATTTTGCTGCAAGCGGGACTGGTGACCACCCGACGTGAACGAACCACGGTGTTTTATCGACGAGACCCGAGTGGTGCGCTGGCAGGTACGCTCAAACATCGTTTATTAGCTGAAATTGACGCCCAACCGTTGCCCTCAGACATTGAATTACGCCTGCAGGAAATTCATCAGTTACGCAGCGAGGCCTCGCGCCGCTTTTTTGCTGAACAGGCTGATGTATTCAAAACACAGCAAGAACAAATTGCTGAGTTTCAAGAATACGGCCCCTTAGTTGCTCGCCGTGCCATCCGACATGGTGGCGACATTGCTTTAGAAGTGGGTCCCGGTGATGGCGACCTATTGCCCATGCTCAGCCCACACTTCGGCCAAGTAATTGCTTTAGATAACAGCCCAGAAATGTTGCAGCACAGCCAGCACACCGCAGCCGATCTTAGCAATATTGTGTTCACGTTAGGCGACGTGGATGACAGCAAGAATCCGCCAAAATTACCGCTGGTGGATGTGATTGTGATGAACATGGTGCTGCACCATGTGCCCAATCCACAACGCCTACTGACAGGCCTTTGTCAGCTATTAAAAGACGACGGCCGCCTGATTGTTACCGAGCTTTGTGCTCACGACCAAGACTGGGTACGAGATGCCTGCGGTGATGCTTGGTTAGGCTTTGATAGCGACGAGCTCATTGCTTGGTTGCGCCAAGGCGGTTTATCTCCCGTTAGCGCCGACTACTTAGCGCTACGCAATGGCTTCCGCGTTCAGATTCACGAATTCACTAAACCCACATTACCTGCACACTTAATTTAGGATTACATCATGAGCGAATACAGCTTATTTACCTCGGAGTCAGTTTCTGAAGGTCACCCGGACAAAATTGCCGACCAGATTTCAGATGCCGTACTTGATGCCATTTTGATTCAGGACAAGCAAGCTCGTGTTGCTTGCGAAACCATGGTTAAAACTGGTGTTGCCATTGTTGCTGGTGAGGTCACCACGTCTGCTTGGGTCGATCTTGAAGACCTAGTGCGCGGTGTCATTAATGATATTGGCTACACCAGCTCCGATGTAGGTTATGACGGCGATACTTGCGGCATCATCAATATTATCGGCAAACAGTCGCCAGACATTGCGCAGGGTGTTGATCGTGTTAAGCCCGAAGACCAAGGTGCCGGCGACCAAGGCCTGATGTTTGGTTATGCCAGCAATGAAACCGATGTGCTGATGCCAGCACCCATTTGTTATGCCCACCGTTTGGTCGAGCGCCAAGCACAAGCACGCAAGTCGGGTGAATTGGCTTGGTTACGTCCTGATGCCAAATCACAGGTCACTTTCCGTTATGAAAACGGTGTGCCGGTGGCGGTAGATGCCGTGGTGTTATCAACACAACACAACCCAGACATCTCGTTAGCCGATCTACGCGAAGGCGTGATGGAACACATCATTAAGCCAGTATTACCTGCTGAATGGCTGCATGCGGACACACAGTTCCACATCAATCCAACGGGTTTGTTTGTGATTGGTGGCCCGGTCGGCGACTGCGGCTTAACCGGACGCAAAATTATTGTAGATACTTACGGTGGTTATGCCCGTCACGGTGGTGGTGCGTTCTCTGGCAAAGACCCATCAAAAGTAGACCGTTCAGCCGCCTATGCAGGCCGTTATGTCGCTAAAAATATTGTTGCCGCGGGCCTTGCAGATCGTTGCGAGATTCAAGTGTCTTACGCCATTGGTGTAGCGCAGCCGACTTCGGTGTCGATCAACACCTTTGGTACCGGCAAAATCAGTGATAGCAAAATTGTGCAGATCGTACGTGATGTATTCGACCTGCGCCCCTATGCCATCACCCGCATGCTAGACCTGCTGCACCCGATGTATCAGCGCACAGCAGCTTATGGTCACTTTGGTCGTACACCAGAAACCGTTTCAGTGACCAACGACAAAACCGGTGAAGTAGATACCTTCACGACATTTACTTGGGAAAAAACCGACAAAGCCGAAGCCCTGCGCGCAGCAGCCGGTTTATAAGAGAACTTTGTTAGGAGTGCACCCTGCTCGGCAGATCGGGCTGGGTGCTCAACTCCAGCGCACCAAGCCAACGGATGGCTTGTTCTCGATCATTGCCACACATATCAACTGCCGGCTTTAAGCTACTGCAAAAACTAGGGCGCTCTGGGCGGCCAAATAACTCACAACGAAAGTCATCGAGCAAGTGCAAACAAGCCACACCAGCGGGCTTGCCTTGAGGCATTTTGGGTAATGCCTGCGTAATCGAGGGCGCAATACAGCAAGCGCCGCAACCCGTGCGACACGCCAGGCTCATATGCCCATCGCGGCCAAACGCCTTAGCGTTTCTGACACAATCGAAGAGAGTACCGGATGGTTAACCTCCACATCGGCTTCCCATTGGCGCAGCACATCCTCAAGCATTTCTAAATTAGCTGGTGCTTTTCCTTGCAGCTGAGTTTCCAGCTTGGCCAAGGCCAGCTTAGCCTCTTGCTGATGTGCATCTTCCACTAACGAGCTTTGCAGGCTGTCACGCAGTTCAGAGATGGTTTTTTCGGTGCGTTCTGCTGGCATGATTTTTTGCCTCATTGATGACTAATCTACATTAAGCATACGCCTAATTAGGCTATGCCGTGGACAGCATTACATCCGAAAAATTAAACCTGCTTGCAGTACTGGCAGGAACTGATACTTGCTTAATTCATCTTCGATTTCTCTGCGCTCGTTCGCAGTAAATTGATCACAAGCTGCCTGATCTCCCGGAAAGCTGCCTTGACCACGACAAGTAACAGAAACATCGGCCTCAGGCTTACCCGCAAAAATCACACCAGCACTAAGGTGATAACCCAAGCCTTTTTGCTGAAGTGGTGACTCGAAACCTAAAGTCAGAATGGGTGCCAAGTCATTGGCATATCGTGCCGACACATCAGCGCGCTCAACAGCAGGCTGATCCTTAATGTCTGTTGCAACCAAATCAAACCCAGAGTTAGACGCCACCAAACCACCTGATACGCGGAAATGACCACCGAAAGGTGCCCAATTTAATAACACTTGCGGATTACGCAGACGAATATCGCCATCGTAGGTCGCATCATCAGTTTCAACATCACGCACCGAGAAGTCGCCCCCGGTATAACCCGCTGTTACCGCCAAATAAGGCGTAAAGCCCCATTGCACGGTAGCGCCATAACCGGCAAGGCCGGCTTGAGGAATCACACCAAAGGTGCTGGCATGGACAGAAGCTGAACAGGCTAACAGAGCTACTACACAGAGTTTACGCATTGTGATTCCTTCATCAAAAAATTTGGATATTAGGTTTTTTGTCGTTATACTCGGCCGTCATAACCGTCGGTTGAGGGGCGCTGCAGCGAGTTTACTCGTCAGGCTCAGCCGCATCCATTGTTAACGGTGCCCATATTAATGCTTCGGAGAGTCTCCCATGAATGCATCCGCAAATATTGCAACATTTACCGACTATAAAGTACGTGACTTTGCTTTGGCTGATTTTGGTCGCAAAGAAATCATTTTAGCTGAAGCCGAAATGCCAGCCTTGATGGGCTTGCGTGCACGTTATGCCCCAACCCAACCATTAGCTGGCGCCAAAATTATTGGCTGCATTCACATGACCATTCAAACCGCCGTGCTGATTGAAACACTGGTGGCTTTAGGTGCTGAAGTTCGCTGGTCATCCTGCAATATTTTCTCGACCCAAGACCATGCTGCTGCTGCCATTGCTGCAGCCGGCATTCCGGTTTTTGCTTGGAAAGGTCAGACCGAAGAAGAGTTCTGGTGGTGCATCGAGCAAACCGTTTTAAAAGACGGTAAGCCTTGGGATGCCAATATGATTCTAGATGACGGTGGCGATGTCACCGGCTTAATCCACCAAAAATACCCACAAATGCTCGACACCATTCATGGCATTACCGAAGAGACCACCACCGGTGTGATGCGTCTGATTGAAATGCACGCAGCGAAAAAGCTGAAAGTGCCAGCAATCAATGTCAATGACTCCGTAACCAAAGCAAAGAACGATAATAAGTTCGGCTGCCGCCACTCACTCAATGACGCCATTAAGCGCGGCACTGACATGCTGATGATGGGTCGTCGTGCACTGGTGATTGGTTATGGTGACGTGGGCAAAGGCTCTGCGGCATCCCTACGTCAAGAAGGCATGATTGTACGTGTCACTGAAGTAGATCCTATCTGTGCAATGCAAGCATGCATGGACGGCTTTGAACTGGTGTCAGCCTATAACAACGGTGTGGTTACCGGTCGTGATGAAGACGTCAACGCACGCTTGTTAGGTGAAACCGACATTATCGTTACCACCACTGGCAACGATAAAGTATGTGATGCCGCCATGCTGCGCGCACTCAAAAACGGTGCAGTAGTCTGCAATATCGGTCACTTCGACACCGAAATCGACACCGCCTATATGCGTAAAAACTGGGTGTGGGACGAAATCAAACCACAGGTACACAAAGTCTATCGCACAGCACCGGGCGCTAAAGCCAACCCAACAGACCCTAACTACCTCATCCTGTTATCAGAAGGTCGTTTGGTCAACTTGGGCAACGCCACAGGTCACCCATCACGCATTATGGACGGCTCGTTTGCCAACCAAGTATTGGCACAAATTCACCTCTATGGTGAGAAATTCGCCGACCTGCCTGCTGATCAAAAGCCGGGCAAGATCCGTGTCGAAGTGTTACCGAAGAAACTGGATGAAGAAGTGGCTGCAGCTATGGTTGCCGGTTTTGGTGGTGTGATGACTAAGCTCACTCCAGCTCAAGCCGAATACATTGGTGTACCAGTGGATGGTCCTTTTAAACCGGAAAGTTACAAGTACTGATATGAGCCACTTCAGCATTGAGTTTTTCCCCGCAAAAACGGATGTTGGTGCGGAAAAGTTGCGTGAAGTGGCGCGTCGCCTTGGTGCCTTAAGTCCTGAGTTTTTCTCAGTGACTTATGGCGCCGGCGGCTCCACGCGTGATCGCACTTTGGGCACCGTAAAAGATGTCTTGGCACAGGGCTTTGCCGTGGCGCCACATTTGTCTTGCATTGGTGACAGCCGCAACGATATTGGTGAACTACTGCAGCTTTATCGCGACATGGGCATCAATCGTATTGTTGCCCTGCGCGGTGACCTGCCATCGGGCATGGGTGCTAGCCAAGGTGAGTTGCCCTATGCGGCCGACTTAGTGCGTTTTATTCGCGAGCAACATGGTGATCATTTCACCATCGAAGTCGCGGCGTACCCTGAAAGCCACCCACAATCGGCCGACTTAAATACTGACCTTAAGCATTTTGTAGCGAAAGCAAATGAAGGTGCCGACAGCGCCATTACTCAGTATTTTTTTAATACCGACAGTTACTTTCATTATGTTGATCGCGTGCGTGCCATGGGCTGTGATATCCCCATCATTCCCGGCATTATGCCGATCACTAACTTTTCCAATTTAGTGCGTTTTTCGGATGCCTGTGGCGCCGAAATTCCACGCTGGATTCGCAAGCAAATTGCAGGCTTCGGTGATGATAGCGCCAGCATTCAACGCTTTGGTGAAGACGTGGTCACTGACCTTTGTCAACGTCTGTTAGATGGCGGCGCACCCGGCCTACACTTCTACAGCATGAACCAAACTGAACCCACATTAGCACTGTGGAATCGGCTTAATCTGTCGACATAACACATCAACACTGGCATCTCAGGGCAAAGCCTAGGTAACATCAGGCTCTGCCCTGAAATTCCATGAGATGTCTGATGCGTTATACCCGCAGCACCCTGTTGATCATTTCTTGTTTTGTGTTGGCCGCATGTACCAGCACCCCTAGCTCCGCACCGATCGTGCAACGTCACTTCACCGGCAACTTGCCTGACCAACTCATCAAGCAGCTCAATGGCCTACAGTTCAATCCAAGTGTCAGCACACCAGTAGCCACCCACTTTAGCTCGGTAGCCAGCTTAGCGCCTGCTTATGGCCTATTGCTGGATATCGATCCACGCAGTCAAACACCTGAACAAGCAGCACTAGCTATTGAGCGCGTACTCAACATCAGCCAAGTAAGCCAACAACTGCTGCAAAACAAAATGCAGCAGCAACCGCGACTGCAAAATGCGTTACGGGAAAATGGTCGTGGCCAGCTTAGCTTAACAATTCGTCGCGTTGGCATTTTGGCCAAGGACGTGCGCGAAACGCAGTGCCAGCCTATGATCATTCTCAGCGCCGACATTCGTGATGAAAAAGGTCAGCTGCAGTGGACTAGTGGTTTTGCCATGAATCGACTAGACGAGCGAATTAATTATTCTTGCCAAGGCTTAAAGACAACAAAAGCACTGGCGCAAAAAGCCATGACTGAGGCGCTAGATGCAGCGATTTCAGACGCTGTGCAGCGAATGGTTCAACCATGAAAATAGCCTTAACCTTGTGTGCGGTATTTTGTTTACTGCCCTTTTCCGCTAACGCCGATCTTAGCCTGCAACAAGCGCGCACAGCGCCAGAGGCAGACTCCGGACGTTACCCGCTCAGTGAGGCCACGACCAGACAGGCCATGGCAGTCACGGCCCATCCATTAGCCACACAAGCCGCCGTGAACATCTTACGACGTGGCGGCAGTGCCATGGATGCCGCTATTGCTGCCCAAACCGTATTGGCACTGGTAGAGCCACAATCATCAGGACTGGCCGGCGGTGGCTTTTTAGTTCATGCCTACCAAGGTCAAGTCACTGCAATTGATGGCCGTGAAACCGCACCCTCAGCAGCAGACTCAAATTACTTTCTGAATGCCGACGGCCAGCCCATGAGCTTCCCTCAAGCGCTTAAACAAGCTCGTGCAGTGGGTGTGCCGGGTATGGTGGATTTGTTAGCTCAGGGGCATGAGCGTTGGGGTAAATTAAGTTGGGCAGAGACACTACTTCCTGCCATTCGTTATGCCGAGCAAGGTATTAGTGTTTCGCATCGTCTGCATGAACTCATTAAACGAGATCCCTTATTACGCAGCGACAAAGCCAGTCTGTCGCATTTCTATGATGAGCAAGGACACGCGTTAGCGGTTGGCAGCACGCTGACAAATCCAGCCTATGCTGAACTACTTAAAACGCTGGCAGAAAATGGTCCACGTGACTTTTATGAGGGTCAGACTGGTCAGCGTTTAGTGCAGCAACTTCGTGCTGCCGGCAGCGTTATCACCCTGAAAGATTGGCAGGACTATCGTGCGTTAGTGACCCCCGCGCTTTGCACTCCGCTACAGCGCATGCAAGCTTGTAGCGCACCGCCACCATCGGGTGGATTTACCGTTTTGCAAGGCTTAGCCATCTGGCTACAAGCCGAGGCTGATGCCAGCAACCCTCTGCGCCGATTTATTCCCGGCCGGCAACAACGCACAGACCTAGAAGCCAGCAGTCTGCATCGACTCATGGAAGCGCAACGCCTAGCCTTTGCCGACCGCCAGTTATACAGTGCCGACCCCGCCTTTGTACCAGTACCAACCGTAGGCCTGCTAAGCGACGACTATATTCGTGCGCGCGCCGCACTGATCAAAGATCGCGCCATGACCGAAGCAGCTGCCGGGCAACCACCAGGTGCACCACGTTTGGCTGCAGACCCTTCATTGCAAAGTTTTGGCACCACGCAAATCAGCATTGTCGACAGTGAGGGCCACTGGGTAGCCATGACCAGCTCGATTGAATCAGCTTTTGGTAGCCGGCTTATGATTGATGGTTTGCTGATGAATAATCAGCTTACCGACTTTAGCTTTGCTCCTGAGGTTGATGGCGTTGCCGTCGCCAATCGGGTCGAGGCTGGTAAGCGCCCACGCAGTGCTATGTCACCGGTTATTGTGTTGAGCACACGTGGTGAGCCACTGATAGCAACAGGTTCAGCCGGAGGTGTACGCATCATGGGTTATAACAGCCGCACATTGTCGGCTTGGTTATTGGGTGTGCGCGATGCGCGCAAGCTCATGTCTTTGCCGCAGGTGTTGGCACGTGGCGACATTATTGAGCATGAACGCGCTTTAGCCGCACGTGTGCAGCAAGAGCTCACACTGCGAGGACATGAGCCGATAGAAGCCACACTGACCAGCGGCAGCAACGTCATCTTGCGTTACGGCCGTGGTCTGCAAGGTGCTGCTGACCCACGCCGCCCCGGCACCGCAGCTGGTTACTAATTAACAAGTAGGGAGACACAATGCCACTGCATCGACAGATACTACTGGCGCTAATTCTGGGCATCATGCTCGCTATTGGCCTGAACTGGGTCGATGCTGCACTACAGGCGCAGGTGTTATCCGTTACACAGCTTATTGGCACATTATTTCTGAATGCACTGAAAGCCGTGGCCATTCCATTGGTGGTGGTGACGTTAATTAGTGGCGTCGGCGGGCTTGACCAGCGTCTAGGCCGCTTAGGCAGCATCACCATGAGTTACTACATTGGCAGCACACTGTTGGCGGTCTTAACCGGCCTGCTAATTGCCAATGTACTAACACCAGGCCTTGGCATTACCCCGCCAGACGGCGGCTGGTTAGTAACGGCTGCTGTACCCGAACATCTGGTAGCCGGCGATAGCGACATATCCCCGTGGACAGCCGCTTTATTACTGCTTATTCCTAGCAATCTATTTGCTGCGGCCAGTGCAGGCAATTTGCTAGCGCTGATTGTGTTTGCACTGTTATTTGCACTTGCACTACGCACCCTACCAAACGCACAACGCCAGTTACAGCGCCAGTTTTGGGATGGTCTGCATCACATCTTGCTCACCGTCACCCTGTGGGTGCTTAAAACTGCGCCGATTGGGGTGCTGGCCTTGGTTTGCACCAGCGCCAGCCAAATGGGTTGGGCCGCACTTAAGCCCTTAGCCATGCTGATGTTTAGTGTGCTGCTAGCCTTAACCCTGCACGCCACCGTTAACTTAGGCTTTATTTTGTGGCGGGTGGCCAGAGTACGATTAAGTGATCATGCCAGCGCTATGAGCCCTGCCCTATGGATGGCTTTTTCCTCAGCTTCATCTAGCGCAACACTGCCCATTACCTTGCGCTGCCTGCATGACCGTGCCGGTGTCGATAAAGGTGTCACCGGCTTAACAGTCCCCTTAGGCACCACCATGAATATGGACGGCACTGCACTCTATGAATGTGTCGCGGTATTATTTTTAGCCCAACTTTTAGGCTTTGATTTAAGCCTGGCTGAGCAGCTGATTGTGGTGGCGTTATCACTTGCCACCACTTTAGGCATGGCCGGCATTCCATCCGCCAGCTTAGTTGCCATTGCAGTTATTTTGGACCGTGTCGGTTTGCCGCCAGAAGCATTAGGGCTGTTACTCATTACTGACCGGCCGCTGGATATGGCACGCACAGCCGTCAATGTGTGGAGTGACTCCGTGGCCGCCAGAGTTGTTGAGCGATACTACACCAAAGAACCGGAAGCCATCGCATGAGTAACGCTGAGTGGATGCAACGCGACCTTCGCCACGTCTGGCACCCATGCACTCAAATGAAGGATCACGAGCAGTTACCACTGATCCCCATTCGTCGTGGCCAAGGCCTATGGTTGGAAGACTTTGATGGCAAGCGCTACTTAGATGGCATTAGTTCGTGGTGGGTAAACTTATTTGGCCATGCCAACCCCGAACTAAATGCTGCCTTAAGCCAGCAAGCCGACAGCCTTGAGCACGTCATCTTGGCGGGGTTTACTCACCAAGCCATTATTGAACTCAGCGAGCGTTTGGTGGCATTAGCACCACCCGGCTTGGAAAAATGCTTTTACGCCGACAACGGCAGCTCTGGCATTGAAGTGGCTCTCAAGATGAGCCTGCACGCTTGGCGCAATCTTGATAAGCCGAAAAAAACGCGCTTTATTGCCTTGGAAAACAGTTATCACGGCGAAACCATTGGCGCCCTTGGTGTCACCGACATTCCGCTGTTTTCCGAGACCTATAAACCCATGCTGCAAGCACCACTTCGTGCGCCTTCGCCTGATGCCAGTTTACGTCGTGATGGCGAGACTTGTGCCGATGTGGCCAGACGCGCCATGGCCGGCATGGAGCAGCTGTTGCAAGACCATGCCCATGAAGTGGCGGCAGTTATTGTTGAGCCACTGATCCAAGGCGCGGCCGGCATGCGCATGTACAACCCCATCTATTTAACCTTGCTAAGAGAAGCCTGCGACCGCCATGGTGTGCACCTAATTGCCGATGAAATTGCCGTTGGCTTTGGCCGCACCGGCACTTTTTTTGCCTGTGAGCAAGCCAATATCAGCCCCGACTTTTTAGTGTTATCAAAAGGGCTAACCGCGGGTTATTTACCGATGTCGGTAGTGATGACCAGCAATACCATCTACGATATTTTTTATGATAATTACGAGACCCTACGTGGCTTTTTACACTCGCATAGTTATACCGGCAACGCCCTTGCCGCACGGGTAGCGCTGGCCTCCTTAGACATTTTTGCCCGTGATGACGTCATTGTTGCCAACCAAGCACGTAGCCTTGCCATGGCCGAAGCCTTAGCGCCTTTGCAAACACATCCACATATTCACAATATCCGCCAAACCGGCATGGTGGCAGCCTTCGATTTGGTACGCGACAAGGCCAACGGCACTCCCTATGACTGGCGCGAGCGACGAGGCCTAGCTGTGTTTCAAGCGGCATTAAAGCGTGGTTTATTATTACGACCGATTGGCAATGTGGTGTATTTCATGCCGCCCTATATTATTAGTGCTGAACAAATTCGCTGGATGGTAGCAACCGCCGTCGAAGCCATCGATGAAGCGATTGCTGGCCCTGCGCGAGATAGTGCTGAGCTTGGCCCCAGCATGGCTTAACCTAGAACAGCCTGAAGGAGAACACCGGTGCCTCGTTTATATGTGCCACAACCCTATTTAGTTGGCGACACCATTGAGCTTCCAGAAGAAGCTGCCCACCACTGGTGTCGAGTTCTGCGCGCTCAAGTGGGTGATCAAGCCCAGCTGTTCGATGGCCAAGGGCACTGCGCAGATGTTGAGCTAGTGGAAGCTGGCCGTAAACAAGCTAGCGTTAAAGTACTGAGTAGCTCTAGCCCACTGCGTGAGTCAACACTTCACACCCACCTAGGCCTAGTGATGTCGCGTGGTGAGCGCATGGACTATGCCCTGCAAAAAGCCACTGAAGTCGGTGTCAGTGAGATCACACTACTAAGCAGTGAACGCTGCGAAGTGAAATTACGTGGTGAAGAACGTGCCGATAAAAAGCTCAGCCATTGGCAGCGTGTTTTGGTCAGTGCCTGCGAACAAAGTGGCCGCAACACCCTGCCTATTTTGCGCAGCCCCATGCTGTTAACAGACTGGCTATCATCGGTAAATGCAGAGCAGAAATGGGTACTAGCCCCTAGTGTGCAAGGCGGCCCCAGCCAAGATAATCCGCCAAACTCGGTGGCGCTGTTGATTGGCCCTGAGGGTGGTTTGAGCGAGGGTGAAATCACCTTGGCACAAAGCAAAAACTTTTTGCCTTGGCAATTAGGCCCGCGGGTACTACGAACGGAAACTGCACCAGTGGCAGCACTAGCCGTCCTGCAATGGTTGTATGGTGACTATCAGGGCAAGTGTTAAGGCCGTAGGCTTAAACGCACCACTGCACCCACTTGAGCACGGCCGCGCCAGCGTAAGCGCGCCTGATAACCCAACTGTTTAGCGCGGCTCAGCAATGCAGCGCGCACTGCCGCCACCCCCTGACCACGGCCCTGCCATAACGTGGCTTGGGTTATAGGCTGCGCCACACCGGCGCCATCATCGGCTAACACCAGTAAATAACTCGGTTTCTCACGATTTCGCACCGTTGCTCGTAACCTAACCTGCTGCTGCACAGGCTTTGCCAACGCCATGCGTTCGGCCTCAGATTGCGCACCATGGCTTAAGACATTACGTAGCAAATGCGGCAAAACTTCCCACAATAAATCTTGCGCAGACAACCAGCGCTCATCGATATCACATCGCAGTTCAGCGACTTGGCCTAATTGCTGTGCCGTCGTCTGAAAGAAGTGTTGCACCGCTTGGGTGAGTTCAGCGGCGCTGTTGAGTGTGGCCGTAGGCTTGAGCAATACCGGCAACCACTGTGCCTGTAAGGCCGGCCAATAGGCCTTGAAGTTCCCTGCTAGCAAGGCCGACTCAGCATCATGGCAAGCCTCGGCAAGGTCGTGTTGGTTCGCACCAAGGGCCGAGCTTTTTAAGGTGTGTAGGTAATACAGCAGTTGTTTACGTGCGGGCTCTTCATCTACAGGCTGATCAACAATCGCGGTCAACAACGGCCACAGCCGCTGTGTCTGCTGCACAAATAACTGCTGCAGCGACTGGCTCATAACGCGTCCCAAATCAGCTTCAGGCCCACCAACATAGTCAAACTTTCAAAGGCACGTTTAACTAATAAATTACCGTGACGATGAGCCAAATGCGCACCGTAATAACCACCCACCAAGGAGCCTATAAACAGCGCAGGCAACCAGTCCCAACGTACCGGCGCTTGCAGGGCCAGTAAAAACGCGCCCGATCCATTCCAAAAAAGACCAACTAAAATCAGCGTATAAACCACCGCACGGGTGTAGTCCAAGCCAAACCAACGCACCAACCACAAGGTCACAAACAGCCCAGAACCAGACGTGAGTGAACCGTTAATCACGCCAATAAAGGTAATGACCACACCACCAATGGCATAACTTTTTAAGTCATGCTGATGATGAATAACAACTTGCCCCAACTGGGGTCGGCGCCATGAATAAAAGCCTAAACCCAAGGTTAAAATGCCCAGCGCTAAACGCGCCAGATGTTCGGGCACTTGCAGAATAATTTGGGTGCCAATGGCTACACCAGGCAAGCCAAACGCCAAAATGAATAATGCAAAGCGCCAGTTCAGCGCTTCGGTGCGCAAATGACGCAGGGTGGCACCAATGCCTAAGGCCACACTGGCAATTTTGTGGGTGGCCAAAGCAATGGGAAAGGCTAGACCTAAGAACAGCAATACCGGCAGCTGCAGCAAGCCGCTACCGCCACCGGCCAATGAGGACAGGGTGTTGCTAATAAAAGCGAGCAGGAATAACAGGCCCTGCTCTAACCACACGTCCACTAGCTTTTAGGCTTATGCGAACGGTTAGTGATGAGCGTGCCCATGCCTTCGTCAGTGAATACTTCCAACAAGCAAGCATGCGGCACACGACCATCAATGATGTGTGCACTGCGCACACCACTTTTCACCGCATCCAAGGCACAGGCAATTTTCGGCAACATGCCACCATAAATGGTGCCATCAGCAATTAGGGCATCAACATCCTGAGTGGTCAGACCTGTTAACACCTGCTTGTTTTTATCCATCACACCAGGAATATTGGTCAGCAAAATCAGCTTTTCCGCACCTAAGGCTTCAGCTACTTTGCCTGCAACCAAGTCCGCATTGATATTGTAAGAGTGACCATCATCACCAACACCAACAGGTGCAATCACCGGAATAAAGTCGCTTTTAAACATCAGCTCTAACACGTCAGTTTTGATACCCGCCACTTCACCTACTTGGCCAATATCAACAATCTGCGACATGCCAGTTTCATCCATCCGCGACAAGGTCATGCGACGGGCACGAATCAAGTTGGCATCTTTACCGGTCAAGCCAATCGCACGGCCGCCGTTACGGTTAATCAGGCTCACAATAGACTTGTTGACTAGACCACCCAAAACCATTTCCACCACGTCCATGGTTTCGCCGTCGGTAACACGCATGCCGTCAATAAACTCAGACACTTTGCCAATTTTCTTTAACAAGTCGCCAATTTGTGGGCCACCACCATGAACAACAACCGGGTTCAAACCCACGGTTTTCATCAGCACGATATCACGCGCAAACGAGTGCTCAAGCTCTGGCTCGGTCATGGCATTACCACCATACTTGACCACCACGGTAGCACCAGCAAAACGTTGGATATACGGCAGCGCCTCGGTTAATACCTTGGCAATATTGAGGGCGGAATCGCGAGTTAGTGCCATGACTTTTCTCTCAAAAATAAATTAGTGACGACCAGAGCTACCAAAACCGCCCGCACCGCGGCTGCTGGCTTGAAACTCATCAACGACTTCAAATTCAGCCTGCACCACAGGCACTAAAACATACTGCGCCAGGCGCTCGCCCGGCTGCATCACAAACACATCCTGACCACGATTCCAGCACGACACCATCAGCTCACCTTGGTAATCTGCATCGATCAAACCCACCAAATTACCCAGCACAATGCCATGCTTATGGCCAAGGCCTGAGCGCGGCAAAATTAAACCGGCTAAATTCGGGTCGCCAATATAAATAGCTAGGCCGGTGCGGATCAATACCGTCTCACCTGGCTTAATGGTCAGCGGCTCATCCAGTAGCGCACGCAGGTCCAAACCAGCCGAACCTTCGGTGGCATAACTTGGCAGCGGATAATCACGACCAATTCGTTGATCTAATATTTTCACTTGCAGGCGTTGCTTCATGCGCGCGCTCCCAAACGTTGCGCCAGCAACTGTGTTAACTGACGAGCAATTTCATGCTTGCTGGCTTTGCTTAATTCATGTCGGCCTAAGTGATCTTGCTCTGGCCAAAAAACGGTCATGGCATTGTCATCACTTTGAAAGCCAATATCACTGCGCGAGACATCATTGCAGGCAATCATGTCGAGCTTTTTACGAAATAGTTTTGAGGTAGCGTAGTCTTCAACCGACTGTGTTTCTGCCGCAAAACCCATCACCATCGGGCGTGGATTAAGATTGGCAATGGTTGCCACAATGTCTGGATTGCGAATTAAGGTGATATCGAGAGTGTCGTCCTTGTCGCCTTTTTTAATTTTCTGCGCAGCCACTTGAGCCGGGCGGTAATCAGCCACCGCTGCAGTAGCGATAAACACGGTATTTTGCGCACCCACACGCTGCAGCGACTCGGCCACGGCGGCCTCACTGGCGGCCAGCATGTCGCGCGCACAAACCACATCCACACGGTGGGCACGATCGGGTGTTACCAAACTCACTGGACCGGCAATGAGTGTTACCCGCGCGCCTGCCTCAACACAGGCTTCCGCCAAGGCAAAACCCATTTTGCCCGAGCTATGGTTGCTCATATAACGCACAGGGTCTAAAGCTTCACGTGTTGGGCCGGCGGTAATAATGATCTCGCGGCCTTGCAGCAATCCACTGGCAAATTGCTCAGCACAACACGCCGCCAACTCAACCGCTTCTAACAAACGCCCAACGCCAACATCACCACAGGCTTGAACACCACTGGCTGGACCAAACACCGCCACACCACGTTCACGCAACACAGCCAAATTGGCCTGAGTGGCCGCATCTGCCCACATTTGCTGATTCATAGCCGGTGCAATGGCTTTTTTACCAGCCGCTGCCAACCACAAGGTGGTCAGCAAATCATTGGCAATGCCTTGTGTTATGCGGGCTATAGCGTCAGCTGAAGCCGGCGCGATTAAAATCAAATCAGCCCAACGCGCCAGCTCAATATGTCCCATGGCGGCTTCTGCCGCCGGATCAAGCAAACTGGTATGCACTGGATTAGCGGACAGCGCTTGCAGTGTTAACGGCGTAATAAACTCCTGAGCGGCAGCCGTCATCACGACTTGCACCTCAGCACCGGCATCACGCAGACGACGAATAAGCTCGGCGCTTTTATAGGCAGCAATGCCACCGGTCACGCCCAACAAAATTCGCTTATTCGTTAATCGCACGGACATGCAAAAACTCCGAAGTCGGTCTATACCTAAGACAAGACAAAATAATTGCGAAAGATACCATGACAGGCAGGGTATCCGCTGCAATCGGAGCAGCTAATGCGTATTAGAGACTGGCCAGCAGATGAGCGTCCACGTGAAAAATTACTGGTGAGTGGCGCGGCCGCACTAAGCACCGCCGAATTGTTGGCGCTGTTTATTGGCCATGGTCGCCCGGGCGAAACAGCAGTGGATTTGGCCCGGCGCACACTCAATATGCATGGTGGCTTGCGGGCATTACTAGAGTTATCGGCCGCTCAAATTAGTGACATTAATGGCTGGGGGCCAGCCCGAACGGCGCGTTTATTAGCTGCTTTAGAGCTTAGTCGGCGCTACTTAGGTGAGTCGCTGTGTCGTTTAGATGCACTGACTAACCCAGACGACACCCGTGCTTTTGTGCGTGCCCGACTACGTGGTTACGACCATGAAGTGTTTGCCGTGTTATTTTTAGACAACCAACACCGTGTTATTACCTTTGAAGAGTTATTTCGCGGCACCCTAGACAGCTGCTCGGTACATCCACGTGAGGTGGTAAAACGAGCACTTAGCCATCGTGCTGGCGCGGTCATTTTTGCGCACAACCATCCATCCGGTGTGGCCGAGCCCTCACAAGCTGATCGACACATCACCAAACGCCTTCAAGAAGCGCTAGCACTGGTTGATGTACGCACACTAGATCACTTAGTGATTGGTGACCATGAGCCAGTATCGTTCGCTGAAAGGGGCTGGTTGTAGGCAACGAAAAAGCCGGCATTTGCCGGCTTTTTCCCTATGCCAGAACTTAGAATCGATAAGTCGCTGTCACTCTTGCTGATAGCGGAGTGCCTGGAGTGATGTTTTGGTTGTTGTGCGCATTTAAGAAATAATCTCGATCCGTGAGATTTTCCACATTGAGCTGCAACCTTAAGTTATCTGTCGCTTCATAATAAGCAGCCGCATCTAATCGATAATATCCGGGCAACACAACTCGATTGTTATCGTTAGCAAACATTGCATCGCGTGAAATGACGCCCAGTGCCAGTCCCAATTTATCGTTCACCTGATAACGGTTCCATAATGAGAAAGTATTTCGCGGCGTGTTATATAAGCGATTACCGTTGTTGGCTCCGCCATCCCGAATCTCACTGTCGGTATAAGCATAGCCTGCCACCATCTGCAAACGATCAGTCAACTGTCCCTGCAGCTCTAACTCCACTCCTTCTACACGAGCACCATCAATCAGAGCGGATGAAGACGGGTCAAGTGGGTTTATAACGTTCTTACGATCGGTGCGAAATACGGCCGCCGTCGCACTCAGGCCAGCAGACACATCCCACTTAGCCCCCAGCTCCATAGTTTGGAACTCTTCGGGATCAAGCGCTTCATTAGCGTTACTAACACCAATCAATTGATCACCAGCACGTGGCACAAAGGTCTGGCTATAACTTGCATACAAGGAAGCATTCTGCTGTGGCTTATAGACCACAGCCGCTCGCGGTGACAACTCAGTATCAACAACACGGGCTGAGTTGGCCGGACTTGCAATGTTGTTAAAATCAGTGACAAACCGGTCTTGTCGTAATCCGAGGATGACCTGCCAGCGTTCGCCGATATTAAGAGTGTCTTGTAGGTAGAGAGACAAGACGTCGACATCGGTTTCTGAATTGCGTAGGTTGCGGTCAAAAGTAAGTGCCGTTACACGTGGATTTGCTGCCGATATGTTGCTGATCGACGTGGCGCTACCACCATTTGTACAGACCGAAGCGCCTACACCGCATTCGGCAAACGTAGCTGCATCACGACGGTTTTGTGAGCGCTGACGCTCGATATCGAGACCTGCGACCAAATCATGACGCACGACACCAGTGACCAGTTTGAAGCTCAGGTCGGTCTGGCTGGTGAAATTCTCGCGGAAGGTTTCGTCGCGGTAGTTCTCGATACTCAAGGTATTGGTGGTCGGGTTTACCGCCGAACTGGCATACACGTTCTGATAGTACTTGTCGTACTGCGCAAAACGGGTTCGATTGTTGAGTTTCACGCTATCGTTGAACTGGTGCTCCAGCTGAAGGTAGCCGGCGTTCACATGCACTTCGGCCGGGCTCTGCTCAGAATTACCGAAAAAACGCGAACGCGAGGTATTGAATGGGCGACCGTTCTGCGACGGAATGCCACGATCGGCGATACGATAATCGTTTAAGTACTCAGCCCCTGCCACGACAGTGGTCTTATCGGTCATACGGAAAGTTAAGGTCGGATTGACAGCTGCACGACGCAGCTCGACGCCATCTCGGAAGCTACCAGTGTCTTCGCTCATTAAATTGATGCGGCCTGCAATACGCTCACTCAATGCACCGCCAACATCTAGAGTGGCACGGTAATGGTCAAACATGCCGGCCGACACGGAAGCTTCCCGTACCGGATCAAAACCGGCACGCTTTATGACTCGGTTGATAGCGCCACCGGAAGCACCACGCCCAAATGCCAATGCGTTAGCGCCCTTAACAATTTCCAGCTGCTCGACGTTATAAAGATCGCGGTAGTATTGGACATCGTCACGAATTCCATCAACAAAAAAGTCGCTGGTAGTATTGCTGCCACGAATAACGACTTGGTCACGATTGCCTTCACCTTGAGCAAAGGTTATACCCGGGGTATAGCGCGTGGCATCAGCCAAGCTTGTGGCCGCCTGATCCGCAATTTGCTTTTGTGTTACAACGCTTACGGCCTGTGGTGTATCGACCAACGGTGTTTCAGCGCGAAGAGCAGATCTGCTCACATTGGCAGCATAACCTTCAGACTCCACTGCTGCAGTTACATTGACCTCTTCCAATACTTTTTCTGCGGCGAAACCAGTTGATGACACAAAAATTATTGTTGAAATAGCAACCGCCAATGGGCTTCGTGCGGGCAGAATAGACTTCTTAGCGTGATTAAAAGACATAAAAAAACACCCTGTTTGTAGGAAACAAGGCGATTCTATGTCAACGAAATACAAATGAG
>CAYYWS010000014.1:0-9306 GCA_964473955.1 uncultured Paraperlucidibaca sp.
TGACTGTTTGACAGGCACCGGCATTACGCCTGCCATGCTGCAGGATCCCGATGCCTTGATTACGCCGACACAAGAAATGCGTTTGATTGAGAACTTGATGTTGGCGCTGCCGGATATTCCAGCCTTGGGATTTGAGCTAGGCATGCAGTACAACGTGTCGACCTTTGGGACTTGGGGGTTTGCTCTGCGCACCAGTCGTAATCTGCGCGAAGCGCTAGAGCGAGCCATTCGTTATCTGCCCTTAAGCACGGCTTACTGTTCGTTTATGAGCACGACAGAGGCAGATGAGTTTGTGGTCATCGCCGACCCCAGCAGTATTCCTACCCATCTTCGACAGTTTTTACTTGAGCGTGACTTAGGCACAGCGGTTAATTTGATTCATGAGCTTAATTTGGCCGGGCGCTTCATTCATCGGCTTGAGTTGGTCGGACCTGCATTGTCTTATCACCTGCGTATCGAAACGCTGTTAGGTGTGCCTGTGCGTTTTAATGCCAGTCGCAATGCCTTGGTGATGGGCGCACAAGATGTGACTCGCTCCTTACCTACCTTTGATGAGCACTTAGTGCGCTTATTAGAGGATCAGTGTGCTCACTTACTGGCTAGTCGTAAGATCGGCGGGCTACCGGGTCAAGTTCGTCAGCATTTGTTGGGGGGCTTAGGGTTGCTGGCATCATTGGATGATGTTGCCCATGCGCTGAATACCTCGTCACGCAATTTACGCAGAAAGCTGGAAGCCGAAGGCACCAGTTTTAGGGTGTTAGTTGAAGAGGCCAGGCAGCAGCTGGCTACCCAGTTATTAAGCATGACCTCGATGAAGCTCGACGAGATTGCGCTGCATTTGGGCTACGCCGACACCGCGAGTTTTGCACGCGCGTTTCGGCGTTGGCAGGGTGTGGCGCCTGGCCAGTTTCGTTTGCAGGGCAAATACACTGGGCAGGCTTAGGCCATTAAGCGGTTTTGGTGAAATCAACAAAACCTTCCATAAAGGATTTGAGTTGCTTACGAATGGCCTCATCAACCATCTCGCCATTTTCATCAAATACTTTGCCGGCATGAGACACCATCAACCGGCCACCAAACCATTGGCGTGTGCCCAAGGCGCGCAACACTGGCAACCAACTGTTTTGTGCCAAGATGGTGCCAAAGCCACCGGGTGAGGTGCCAATAACGGCGACTGGACGATTGCGGAAAACCTTCTCGGAAACTCCCGGCGGGCGTGTAGCCCAGTCCAGCGCATTCTTAAAAACGCCGGGCATGCTGTTGTTGTATTCAGGGGTTACCAGTAGCAAACCATCACAAGCTGCGATGCGAGCTTGCAGTTCAACCACGGTTGACGGCACACCCTCTGCCGCTTCAGCGTCGCCATCATAAAGTGGGATGCCGTGTAGTGTGACAATCTCCAGCTCGACATCTGCACCCACTAGTTTTTGTGCGGCTTTAAGTAGTGCGGTGTTGTAAGACTGGCGGCGTAGGCTGCCGGAAATTCCTAATAGTTTTGTCATGGCGATAAACCCTAATTCCTTTTGGAAGTGGCAGTTTCGCGTCTTAAGCTGAGGCTGACAAGGGCGATGTAAATATAGTTCGCGCAGTGCTTGAGAACAGTTTTTTGGACAAGCATGATCTCACCATCATGACCTGATGGAGTCTGAATAATTTGCACTGTCCACTGTGTTTAACTAGCGGGCCATTTAAGGCGGTAAAGGGTGCGGATAAGCGCAGCTTTTGGCTGTGCCCAAGCTGCCAGCTTATTTTTGCGGATCCGGCGGGGCATTTGTCGCCGGAGCAGGAAAAAGCTTTTTATGGCACTCATCAAAATACAATTGAGAGTGCTGGATACGTTACTTTTTTGCAGCGCTTATTAACGCCAGTATTGCCCTTTTTGAAGTCCTCGATGAAGGCCTTGGATTATGGGTGCGGACCGGGTCCAGTACTATCGGAGCTGGTACAGCGCCATGGCCTAGACTGTGACAACTACGATCCATTTTTTGCGCCCGAGACGCCCAGGCCGCCATACGACATAGTCTTTGCCAGTGAGTGCTTTGAGCATTTTCATCGGCCGAACCAAGAAATAAAGCGTTTATTGAGCCTGTTAGCGCCTTCAGGCTATTTGGCGATTATGACGGAGCAGTGGCAAACCGAAGCGGCCTTTGCCACATGGCATTACAGTAAAGACCCCACGCATGTGGTTTTTTTTCACCAACATAGCTTCGATTTTATTTGTGACCATTTTGGCTTCCGCCCTTGTTGGCAGGATGGTCGTCGGGTAGTCATTTTACAGCGTGTCGATTAACGATCGGCAGGGCCTTGAACTGTGCTTCAATGGAGTTGCGTCATTCAGGCGCAACAACTGAGGTAAGCATCATGACATCCGTACGCTTGTTCGCATTCTTGTTGGTTCTGGCCGGCGCATTAGCGCTTGCTTACGGTGGCTTCAGTTACACCAAAGACACCACCGCGGTGAAAATGGGCCCAATGGAGTTGACGGTAAAAGAAAAAGAAACCATCAATGTGCCGGTATGGGCAGGCTTTGGTCTGGTGGTCGTTGGTGGCATCTTGTTATTAGTGGGTGGCCGTAGAAAATAATTGGAGTTCGCTGATGGCGCATAACTCACCCCATCATGAGCAGCACAAATCACACCGAAATGGTTGGCTACGTGCGGGTGTGCTAGGTGCAAATGATGGCATCGTCTCCACCGCTAGTTTAATTATTGGTGTGGCGGCGGCGAATGCCGCACAGGCCGACATTTTGCTGGCCGGTGTGGCCGGTTTGGTGGCTGGTGCCATGTCTATGGCCGCGGGTGAGTATGTCTCTGTTAGCTCACAGGCCGATACCGAGCGCGCTGATTTAGCCATCGAGCGGCGATCAATTAAAGAAGACCATGCTGCTGAGTTGGAAGAGTTAGCAACAATTTATCAGCAGCGTGGCTTAACACCGGATCTATCACATCAAGTGGCAGAGCAGTTGATGGCGCATGATGCCTTGGCAGCTCACGCACGAGATGAAATCGGGATCTCGCCCGTCTCAAGTGCAAAGCCACTGTTAGCGGCGGCATCATCTGCTGCTATGTTTTTTACTGGCGCCATTTTGCCTTTGATAACCGCGTGGTTAGTGCCACAAGCATATTTAATAGCGGCAGTAGCACTGTTGTCGCTACTCTCGTTGGCTTTGTTAGGGAGTGCTGCTGCCTATATTGGTGGTGCACCCATTTGGCGTGGTGCATTACGTGTGATGTTTTGGGGTGCTGCCGCCATGGCACTCACCGCAGCAGTAGGCAGCTTGTTTGAAGTTAGCACGGTTTAGGAAACAACTATGAGTGAAGTGAGTTTGGTGAATGCGGCAGTTGTGATTTGTGAAGCCAATCATGAATTGCAGCAAAGCGCCATTCGGGAGGTTGCCACAGAGCATAATATTGCCTTGTTAGAGCTGACCAAAGCCGAGTTTGACGCTGACCCAGAGCGTTACTTAAATCATGCACGTCATGTTTTGGTGGTTGCTGATACCGATGATGTCAGCTTGCATGTGAGCCAAGCCAAGCGCTTGGAGTTCTCCTTAGGTTTTGTGCCGGCGACTGCTAAAAGTCGTATCCATGAGTGGTTTGGTATTCCTCTTAAATTAAAAGACGCAGCTACGCTGGCGTTCTCCACTAAGCCGGTGGCGATTGATGTGGCTTGCTGCAATGAGGAAGTGGCGCTGGGCATGGTGATGTTAGGTGAGACGCCGTTTATTGATCAGCGCTCGAAGACTTACCAAAATCGTGACATGTCACTGACCGAGTATGTGCAATATTGGCTGGCCTTGGTATGGAGCAGTATTCGTAGTTTGTGGGCGATTAAGCCGTTTGCAGTCCGTGTGGTCACTGGTAAAGATGTTGAGTTTAAAACAGCAATTACCGGTCTAGTAGCGATTGAAAATGATGTCAACAGTGCGGCAGCCAGACTGATTAATGCCAGCTTATCTGCACAGGACGGCAAGATATCTACGATATTTATCGCGCCAAAATCAGTCATGGAGTATTTGAGCTTTCTTGCAGCCGGCTTGTTTAAAGGCCGTAAAAAAGCATCTAAGTTGCCGGCTGCATTAAGTTATATCAAAAGTGATTATTTAAAAGTCGAGGCCGAACGGCCGATGACGTATTTTGTCGATGGTCGAAAGCGCGTGGCTAATAGTATTGAGTTCACGTTATTGCCACGCGCAGTGAAGATCAATGTTGGTGATATAAGCCATGCCAGCGCCAACCAAGGTGCGGCAGCAAAAGACACTATGAGAACCGACAATCTGCCGCAAAATGAAGCACGCTTGGCGATGATACAAAGTCATTTGCCGTTGGTGGCTCGTGCCAATGAAGAGGATTTTAAAGACCTTTTTTTGCTGCTTAAAGACAACGCACAAATTGCACCACACTATGTCGCGCTGATGGTGTTAAGTGTGGTGGTGGCGAGCTTTGGCCTGTTCTTATCCAGCCCTGCCGTCATTATTGGTGCCATGGTTTTAGCACCGTTGATGGCGCCAATTATTTCATTAGCCATGGCCTTACTACGCGCCGACCGACAAATGCTGGAACGCTCGTTAAAGACAATTGCCATTGGTGTTGGTCTGGCCTTGGGCACGGCAGCATTGCTGGCATTGATTATTCCTATTCAAAAAGTGACGCCAGAAATGGCCGGACGTATGCACCCGAATTTGTTTGATTTAGGTGTCGCGATTGCATCCGGCATTGCCGGTGGTTATGCCCATGCCCGTGAAAGCGTAATGAAGAGCTTACCCGGTGTGGCGATTGCGGTGGCGCTGGTGCCACCTTTGTCGGTAGCGGGTATTGGCATCGGTTGGTGGCAGTGGGATATGTTTAGCGGTGCAATGCTGCTATTTTTAACCAACCTTGTGGGTATTTCATTAGCGGCGGCATTTACTTTTTTAGCATTGGGTTATGCACCGATTGTGCGTGCCAAACGTGGTTTGTTGGTGACTGGTGTCCTACTCACGACCGTGGCCATTCCACTCACTATCGCCTTCGTGGATATAAAACAGCGCTGGCAGGCAGAGCGCGACCTTGTGCGTGATGAGTTTATGGTGAATAACAAGCCCATTAACTTTGTTAGCCCACAGGTAAATCGTACCGGTGATAGTTTGGTGGTGCGCAGTGACTTGGTGTCTGAGCAATCTATTGATGCGCAAGATATGCAGCAGTTGCGACAACAACTGAGTCAGCAATGGGGCCGGCCGGTCACTTTGGATTTAAGTATTCGTTTGCGTGTGCAAGCGAATTAGCACTGAGAGAAAGATGATGGAAAATAAAAGCATTTCGTTAAATATTCATGCCGATGGCAAGAATATGGTGATTGCCTATTTGCTCTGGTGGTTTTTGGGCTGGGCCGGCATCCACCGTTTTTATCTGGGCAAAACCGGTAGTGGTATTGCACAGTTGGCGTTAACGGTTATTGGTTGGGCCACGGCGGTTGTTTTGATTGGTTTTGTGTTTTTGGCGATCTGGGGCATTTGGTGGTTATGTGATGCCTATTACGTGCAAAAGTATGTGAAAGAATCGAATCAGCTGGCTGGCTTGGATGGTTCAACATTTACTGTCAGCACACAAAAACAAAGTAGCAATAACCTAGAGCAGCTCGAACGCTTGCATGCGCTGTATGAAAAAGGTGTGTTTACACGTGAAGAGTACGAGCAGAAAAAGTCTGAATTAATGTAAGTGATGGCGTTACCGGCGATTGCGGATCAGCCGCCGGTAACGTTCATAAACCGCACCACTTGTAGTTCATCAACGACAAACTCGTGTTCCTTCGGCTTATGCTGAAGTACTTTTTGTAAGGCATCTAGTACGGGTCGTGAGTCAGTAGGGTGTTGCCGTAACAGTGCACGAAAGTCGATACTGTTTTCATGGCCCAGGCACATTAACAGTCGTCCATTGGCTGTCATGCGTAAGCGGTTACAGCTGCTGCAAAAGTTATTGGAGTGCGGCGAAATAAAGCCAATACGGGTGTTTGGGTGATCTGTTAGTGCCACATATCGGGCTGGACCACCACTTTGGTAATCGCTGTCTTGTAGGCGAAAGTGCTGCGCTAAATCCGCACGAATTTGGCTGCTAGCATAAAAGTCTTCACCGCGGCTGCGGCCCACATCCCCTAACGGCATTTCTTCGATAAAGCTGATATCAAAACCTTGTTTGATTGCGTAGCGCACCAGGTCGACAACTTCGTCTTGATTGCGTCCAGCCATCACCACGGTATTGAGTTTAATCTTCTTAAACCCTGCAGATTTGGCAGTTTCAAGCCCTGCTAACACCTGATCCAATTTGCCATGACGGGTAATGGCTTGGAAGCGATCGGCCTGCAGGCTATCTAGGCTGACGTTGATGCGGCTAACACCGGCGGCGGCCAAAGGCGCTGCAAGTGCTGACAGGCGTGAGCCATTAGTGGTCAGTACCAATTCCTGCAAGCCGGGCAGGGCAGCAATGCGTGTGCATAGTGTAGTGATGTCGGGGCGAATCAGCGGTTCGCCACCGGTAATCCGAATTTTGCTGATGCCAGCGGTGACAAAAACATCCGCCAGACGATAAAGCTCATCGGCGCTCAATACTTCATGCCGTGGCAGGAAAGTCATGTCATCGGCCATGCAATAGACACAGCGAAAATCACAACGATCCGTGACGGATAAGCGCAGGTAGTTAATGTGCCGGCCAACACCATCAATTAGCTTGCTGGGCGTTAAGGTTGGTAGGCGTAAGGTGGTCATGACATCAGCTCACTAAAGTGAATAAAGCCAACGGATTCGCCACGTTGAATTTGCTGATTTGGCTCAATAATGGCTAGACCATTAGCCCAGCAGGCTGGCAGTAACATAGCGGAGCTTTGCTGCGGGTGCGGCGTGACCACCAGTTCATGGCCTAGCTGCTGTATTTGTGCACGCAAGTATTGCCGGCGAGGATTGTTTTTTAACCACTCAAAATTGGCTGGCAAGTTAAGCTGCAATAGAGGTTCTACGCGGCGACCTTGCGCGCCCAACAGATAAGGCCTAGCCACAATCAGCGCGGTAATTAAGGCTGATACCGGATTGCCAGGTAAGCCTATCCACGGGGTTTGTTGCACATAACCAAAGGCAAAGGGCTTGCCCGGCTGTATCGCCAGGCGCCATAAATCTAAACTGCCCAAATCAGCTACTGCATGTTTTAGGTGATCTTCCTCACCAACCGACACACCACCCGAACTCAGCAATACATCGCACTGCTCGGCGCCTTGCCTGAGCGCTTTTTTGCAGTCGTCCAAGTTGTCTGCAATATGACCCAGATCAATCACCTCGATGCCCCAGCCTTGCAGCAGCGCGGTGAGGGCATAATGATTGGAGTTATAAATTTGTCCCGGCAAACGCGGTGTGCCCAGCTCGACTAATTCATCACCGGTTGATAACAGCCCCACACGCAAGCTGCGATGTACCTTAGCCGTACTAATGCCAAGGCTGGCTAACAGGCCCATGTGTTGTGGGCCTAGACGTGTGCCGGCAGCTACGGCCAAATCGCCTAACATGAGCTCTTCGCCAGCAAGGCGGACATTAGCGCCGGCTTTGCAGGCCGGAAATATCACCTGATTTTCTTCGGCCTGGCAGGACTCTTGTGGTACCACGGTGTCGGCGCCAGTGGGCATCGGGGCGCCGGTAAAAATACGCAGGCAATGTCCGGGCTTAAGGGCTTCCGTGCTGGCATGGCCTGCTGTTAGTCGTCCAGCAAGTAATAGGGTGCCGCCACTTTCGCCCAAATCACTCGCGAGTAAGGCATAACCATCCATGGCGCTATTGTCCCAAGCCGGAAGAGGCGCAGGGGCAACAACGGACTCTGCTAAAATACGACCCGCGGCTTGGCTTAGCTCGATAGGCTGGCTGGCGGGTGCCGCTGGCAGCAGCAACTGTAGGCGTTGGATGGCCTCTTCCACCGCTAACAATGGGCTTTTCATCCGCGTGTGTCGCACAAAGGTGCAGCGGGGTGCTGCGCTGAGCCTAGGTGCGGGACAAAGTTGCAGGGCCGCGTACGGTTATCTAGCTGCGCTAACAAAATGCCTTCCCAAGCAGTTCTGCAGGCATTGGTGGAGCCGGGCAGAGCACAGATTAAGGTGCCGTTGCTAATGCCGGCCAAGGCGCGTGACTGTATGGTGGAAAGGCCAATATCACTAAATGAAATATGGCGGAATAACTCACCAAAACCATCAACAGAGCGCTCTATGAGTGGGCTGATGGCCTGTGGTGTGACATCACGCTGAGCAAAGCCGGTACCACCTGTGATTAAAATCACCTCAACATCAGCGGCGGCGATCCATGGGCAAACGCGAGCACGTATTTGCCAAATATCATCACGCACAATGGCACGATCGGCCAATTGATGACCAGCCGTAGCCAGTGCGTCAGCTAATAGTTGGCCTGAGCTATCGGTGCTTAAGTCGCGGGTATCACTAACTGTTAATACCGCGATGCGCAGTGTTTTAAAGTCGGCTGCGTGAGTGTGTGCCATGTAGTTATCTCCAATAATTCAGTTGGGCGCGAGTCTCATGTCACGACCAGCGTTGGGCGGCCGTTAAATCGCTGTCGCGAGACTCCACCCAGTGTGCTTGGCCGTTGCGTTTTTCGCGCTTCCAAAACGGTGCCTGCGTTTTCAGTATGTCCATAATGAAGTTGGCGGCATCAAAAGCGGCTTGCCGATGAGCACTGGCCACGGCCACAAACACAATGGCGTCGCCCGGTTTTAAAGCGCCATAACGATGAACAATATCAACGCCCAGCAGCGGCCATTTGCTGCGTGCTGTAGCTTCAATCTGCGCCAAACTGGCTTCTGTCATGCCGGCGTAGTGCTCCAGAAAAAGTTCATCAATTTGGCCATCCGCACAGTGGCTGCGAACATGGCCAACAAAGCTCACAATGGCACCAATGTCATGGTTGGTGTGCATAGCCTGCATGCGTTGGCCAACATCAAAAGCCGCTTGTTGGATTTGGCTAGTCATCATTAACCCCCAGTCACCATAGGGAAAAAGGCGATCTCGTCTTGATCACTAATCGGCTGATCTAACTGGCATAAGGTTTGATTGCGTGAGCAGCACAGGCGAGGGTCGTTTAATACTTGCCACGCTTCGCCCCGGCTTAATAAAACCTGCCTTAGGTCGGCAAGTGTGTGTATGTCCGCATTTAACTCAAGGTTTTCTTGGCTTTGACCAAGAGCCTCACGGTAGCGAGCAAAATACAGAATATGAATGCTCATTTGTCCTCCGCTAACGGCTCAGCAAGGAAATGACCACTAGCACCACCAAGCTTTTCTAATA
>CAYYWS010000014.1:9406-22563 GCA_964473955.1 uncultured Paraperlucidibaca sp.
AAGGGCTGCCAAACGCCGTTTTGACGCACCATGACTGGGCGGTTTTTGCTGTTTTCTGCGCACTCAAATAGCGCCATGACTAAATCCGTGTCCATTAATGGTGCATCGCAAGGTAATACCAACAGATATTCACCAGTACTTATGTCAAGGCCAGCACGAATGCCAGCGAGTGGCCCTGGGTAAGAGTTTTCAGCATCGGTGACAATGGTATCGGCATAGTTCCGGTACTCCTCGAGATGCCGGTTACAGGAAATAATAAGCTCGGTCGTGAGTGGTCTCAGCAGCTCAGATATCCATTGAATCATAGGCTTAGCACGCCATAGCAGCAGGCCTTTATCCTCTCCACCCATGCGCCGACCTTGGCCGCCACACAACACCAGTGCTGAAAACTTCGTCATGCTCACCATGGTTTTGGCCATTCTTTTGTCTTAGTTCATGAGTCTTATATGCAATGCCTGTGCCGCTTTTAATAGGAGTGGCATAAGCCTTGCTATGTATCTGCTCTGATTCTAGGAGTTTCACCGTGAGCACATTGCCCAAACCGCTGGCTGTTATGTTGGTGGATGACCAAGCGCCACGCGCTGCGTTACTGGAGCAGGCATTACGCGATCAGAACTTTGTGGTGGTGGCGCGTTTGGCTAGTGCTGAAGGTTTAGTGGAGGCCGTTAAGCGACATCAACCTGACGTTATCATCATTGATATTGACTCTCCCGACCGCGATACCTTGGACACCATGGCGGTGTTACATCGCGATTCACCTCGGCCGGTGGTGATGTTTACCGCTGACGGTGACAGCAACACCATCCATCGCGCGGTGAATGCCGGCGTTAGCGCCTATGTTGCCGATGGCCTGCAAATGGCACGGGTGCGCCCCATTATTGATGTCGCGATTGCCCGCTTTCGTGAATACCAAGCCTTACGTGATGAGTTAGAAGTCACCCGCAATCAATT
Organism: uncultured Paraperlucidibaca sp.; assembly: GCA_964473955.1. Lineage (GTDB taxonomy): Bacteria > Pseudomonadota > Gammaproteobacteria > Pseudomonadales > Moraxellaceae > Perlucidibaca. The sequence goes on from CAYYWS010000014.1 coordinate 10,358, forward strand.
GGCAGATCGTAAACGCATTGATCAAGCCAAGGCCATGCTAATGAAAAGCCGCGGCATGAATGAAGAGCAGGCCTATCGCGCTATGCGCAAAATGGCGATGGACCGAGGTCAGCGCATCGGTGAGGTGGCGGCCAATATTATTGCGGTGCTGGGTCTGTTGGAAGGAGATGGTCATGGTTGAGAAAAGCTTATTACGTCTCGGCTATATGCCATTGACCGATAGTTTGCCGCTAGTGGTTGCAAGTGAGTGGGGCTTTTTTGCAGATGAGGGCTTATCCGTTACCTTGCAGCGTGAAACCTCGTGGGCAACCTTGCGCGACCGCGTCATGGTGGGGCAATTAGACGCCGCACAAATGTTGGCACCCATGGTGTTGGCTGGAAGCTTAGGTTTGGGTGGTTTGCGGGTGCCATTAGAGACTGCTTATGCCTTGGGTCGAAATGGCAATGCCGTCACTGTGTCACACCCGCTGTTTGCTCAGTTGCTAGATTTAGCTCGTGAAGACACACCACTAGGCTGTGCTCGTGCCTTAGCGCGGGTGGTGACAGCCAGACGTGAGCGCGGTTTAGCGCGTCTGGTGTTTGCGGTGGTGTATCCGTTTTCTGCTCATGCTTATTTGTTACGTCATTGGTTGGCAGCGGCAGGGTTAGATCCAGATCGTGATATCGATTTAGTTGTTCTGCCGCCGTCACAAATGGCAGATCACTTACGGCTTGGTCATATTGATGGCTTCTGCGCAGGCGAGCCTTGGAATAGCTGGGCGGTTCAGCGCCAAGTCGGGCATGTCTTAATTAGTGGGCATCAAATCTGGCAAAACGCGCCCGAAAAAGTGTTGGGAGTAACAGCCCAGTGGGCTTTGCAGCACCCAGACACCCATGCGGCGTTGGTACGGGCGCTATACCGTGCGGGCGCAGCGATTGCGCAAGACTTGAGTGCAGCCTTGATGTTGCTTGCTCGTGGAGACCATGTTTCGGTGCCGGTGGAGTGTTTAACCATGGCGTCGTCTGGGCGTTTGCCAGCAGGTTTGGGTCAGCAGTCATTAGCGGCTCATCACTTCCATAATTTCTCTGGTATGCAAGCTAACTTTCCTTGGCAGTCTCAGGCGCTTTGGTTTATTGCGCAGATGCAACGTTGGGGGCAGTTGCCGGCGGGCGATTACTCGCAACTCGTGCGGCAAACCTGGCGCAGCGATTGTTATCGCCGCTTTCTGGCTGGTATTTGTGATGCTCCTGTGAATGATCACAAGGTAGAGGGTGCGCATTTAAGTGTGTGGCAAACCCCGGGTGAATATGGACCACTGGCCGTGGCCGAGGACGCATTTGTTGATGCGGCTTTATTTGATTCAGCGTCAATTTTGCGCTGAGCCATTAACGCGCAGAAAAGCGCCTTTTTGGTGCGTCGCTGGCGTTAAATGTTGGGGCAGCGACGGTATGGCTATGTAACACCTTGATTATACAGAGCATGAACAGTTGGCACGGCAATTGCTTTGTTACTGTTGCAAGACGGTCAATGGCGACCGCAACTCAATTTTTATTAGCAGGGCAATGGCGCTCACAACATGGACATAGGTCCAGGTCGTGGGCGTTTTTTTTTGCATAAAGGAGTTCAACGATGATGCGTAAATTGATGCTGCCCGCTTCACTGCAAGTCATGGCCTTATTTGGCGTGATGATGGCGCCGGCTTCGGCCTCGGTGGGTTATCCCGAGAAAGAAGAGCTCAAATTTGGCTTTATTAAACTCACTGATATGGCGCCTTTAGCGGTTGCGTATGAAAAAGGCTTTTTTGAAGACGAAGGACTGTTTGTCAATTTAGAGGCACAGGCTAACTGGAAAGTACTGTTAGACCGTGTGATTTCTGGCGAGCTTGATGGTGCGCATATGCTGGCGGGTCAGCCGTTAGGTGCCACCATTGGTTATGGCACCAAGGCGCACATCATTACCGCCTTTACCATGGATTTAAACGGTAACGCCTGCACGGTATCTAATGCTGTTTGGGCCGACATGAAAAAACATGTTGAGCTGAAATCAGGCAAGCCTGTTCATCCCATTCGTGCCAGTGCTTTGAAACCGGTTGTTACGAGCTACCGTCAAAAAGGTAAACCACTGAAGTTCGGCATGGTGTTTCCGGTATCCACACACAACTACGAGCTGCGCTACTGGCTGGCGGCGGATGGCATTCACCCTGGCTTTTATGCACCTCAACGTGGCGACACCGCCGGTACCTTAAAAGGTGATGTACATATTTCCGTGACCCCGCCGCCACAAATGCCGTCCACGCTAGAGGCTGGCACCATTAATGGTTATTGCGTTGGTGAGCCATGGAATCAGCAAGCAGTATTCCGTGGCATTGGTGTGCCAGTGATTGCCGACATGGCAATCCGTAACAACGTTGCCGAGAAAGTATTTGGTGTGAGCAATGAGTGGGCGACTAAGAACCCAAATACTCATATCCGTGTCGTGAAAGCATTGATTCGTGCCGGTAAGTGGCTGGATGAAAACAACAATGCCAATCGTAAGGCTGCGGCTCGAATGATTAGTCGCCCAAACTATGTTGGTGCCGACTACAAGGTAATTGCCAACAGCATGACCGGTGTCTTCGAGTATGAAAAAGGTGATATTCGCCCGGCGCCTGATTTTAATGTGTTCTTCCGTTATCACGCCACCTATCCCTACTACTCCGATGCCATTTGGTACATGACACAAATGCGCCGTTGGGGACAGATTCCAGATGCCAAACCAGACAGCTGGTACTTGGATATGGCGAAGAAAGTCTTCCGTCCTGACATCTATCGTCAGGCAGCAACTGACTTGATTAAAGACGGCAAGATGACGGCGCGTGACTTCCCTGACTTCAAAACTGAAACCGGTTTCCGTGCAGTGAAAGCCACCACTTTTATTGATGGCATTCCCTTTGATGGCCGCAAGCCGAACGCCTACATCAATAGCTTTCCGATTGGCCTGAAGGGCAATCAAACCCCGTAATTGCAACTGAAGAGATTGATCATGAATAGCACCAACTGGATCCGACCGATGCTTAAGTCCGTAGCTGAAATTAAGTTGAGTACGGTGTTGCGTCACCTCGGTGCACCGCTGCTGGGTTTGGCCATTTTTCTGCTGATTTGGCAGTTTGCATCACAACGTATTGATACCTCTTTGGGGACTTTTCCTGGCCCGCTAGAAGTGGTGGAGCAGGCTGGGAATTTATACGATGAGCATCAAGCACAGCGTGAGCGCGGTCGGGTCTTTTTGGAGCGGCAAGAACAGCGTATCGCTGCTCGACTAGCGGAAGACCCAAGTTGGCAGCCGGTACGCCGCAGTTATACCGGCTCACCAACGTTTTTTGATCAAGTGGGCACTAGCTTGTTCACCGTGTTGGCAGGTTTTGTGCTGGCCTCCTTGATGGCGATACCACTGGGTATCGTCATGGGCTTGAGTCGTTTTGTGCACAACGCAGTAAACCCCATTGTGCAGATTTTCCGGCCAGTCTCACCACTGGCTTGGTTGCCGCTAGTCACCTTGGTGGTAGCCGCGGTTTATACCAGCGAAGACCCGATGTTCTCACGGTCATTTGTGGTGTCGATGTTCACCGTGACCCTGTGCTGCTTATGGCCAACGCTGATTAACACTGCCGTTGGTGTAACCACCGTCAGTCCAGACCTAAATAACGTGAGTAAAGTGCTGCGTTTGAGCTGGTTCACCCATGTTCGAAAGATTGTATTGCCATCCGCTATTCCCATGATGTTTGCCGGCTTACGGGTTTCGCTGGGTATTGCGTGGATGGTGTTGATCGCCGCCGAGATGCTGGCGCAGAACCCGGGTCTAGGCAAATTTGTTTGGGATGAATTTCAAAATGGCAGCTCGGAATCACTGAGCCGCATCATGACTGCCATCATCGCCATTGGCCTGATCGGCTTCGTTCTCGACCGAGTGATGCTGTTAGTGCAACGCAAAGTCGATTGGCAAGCAGGAGCCAAATAATGAAAACCTTATTAGAAATTTCAGCCGTTGATATGCGTTTTGATACACCGAAGGGAAGCTTCGAAGCACTTAAAAACGTCAATTTGAAAATTGCCGATGGTGAGTTTGTGTCGCTGATTGGCCACTCAGGTTGTGGCAAATCCACCGTGCTCAACTTAGTCGGTGGCCTGTTAGAGGCCAGCAATGGCGGCATTATTCTGGACGGCAAAGAGGTGTGTGAGCCGGGCCCTGAACGCGCCATTGTGTTTCAGAACCACTCTTTGTTGCCGTGGTTAACGGTTTGGGAAAATGTTGAGTTAGCTGTACGCACGGTATTCCGTGGCAAAAAAACACGGGCCGAAATGAATGACTGGATCGCTCACAACCTAGACCTGGTGCATATGGGTCATGCTTTAAATAAGCGTCCAGGTGAAATCTCCGGTGGTATGAAACAGCGTGTTGGCATCGCGCGTGCACTGGCTATGCAACCACGTGTGTTGTTGATGGATGAACCCTTTGGTGCGCTCGACGCACTGACTCGGGCGCATTTACAAGACACGCTAATGGAGATTCAGCGTGACCTGAAAAACACCGTCATTATGATTACTCACGATGTTGATGAAGCGGTGTTGTTATCGGACCGCATTGTCATGATGACCAACGGCCCATCAGCCACCGTCGGTGAAATTCTTGATATTGATCTGCCGCGTCCACGCGAACGTTTAGCGCTAGCTGACGACCCTCACTACAACCATCTGCGCCATGAAGTGTTGGCGTTCTTGTATGAGAAGCAGCGCAAGGTGGAACCATTACCAACTAAAGCGTCTAAAAGCCCACTGCCACGAGCAGTTGGCAGCGATTTGTGATGCGGAGTATCGACATGAACAAGCCTAAATTAGTGGTGATTGGAAATGGCATGGTGGGGCAGCGCTTTTTGGAAGAGCTGGTTAGCCGTGAGCATGGGTATGACATCACGGTGTTTTGTGAAGAGTCTCGCCCTGCTTATGATCGTGTGCAGTTAAGTAGCTATTTTTCTGGCTCAACAGCCGACGATTTATCACTGGTAGAACAAGACTTTTTTGCCAAGCACGGTATTAACCTGATGCTGCATGATGAGGCGATTGCTATTGATCGTGCCGCTCATCAAGTGCTTAGTCGTTCTGGTCAACGCGTGTATTACGATCGTTTAGTGCTGGCCACTGGCTCATACCCGTTTGTGCCACCTATCCCCGGCAATGACCGAGTGGGTTGTCATGTTTACCGCACCATTGATGATCTCGACGCCATTCAGGCCTCTGCGCGTGTAAGCCAAGTAGGCGTGGTCATTGGCGGTGGTTTGTTGGGTTTAGAAGCGGCTAAAGCGTTAAAAGATTTAGGCCTTGAAACTCATGTGATTGAGTTTGCTCCGCAGTTGATGGCTGTGCAGTTAGACACTGTCGGTGGTGGTCTACTGCGTCGCAAAATTGAAGCCATGGGTGTGCGTGTGCATACCGGCAAAGCAACACAACGCATTGAAGATGGCCGTCAGCAATTACATAAATTGGTGTTTGCTGATGGTGAGCTGGAAGCCGATTTGATTTTGTTCTCGGCCGGTATTCGTCCACGCGATCAGTTGGCACGTGACTGCGGATTGCAGGTGGGTGAGCGCGGTGGGGTCATTATCGATAACTACTGCACCACCTCTGATCCCGCCATTTCTGCCATTGGTGAGGTTGCGCTGTGGGATGGCCGAATCTATGGCCTAGTTGCTCCCGGTTATGACATGGCACGCCAGTTAGCCAGCGTGCTGAGTGACGAAATCTGTGACGGATTTCGTGGTGCAGACATGAGCACCAAGCTCAAGTTGCTGGGTGTTGAAGTAGGCTCGATTGGTGATGCCCATGCCCGCAGCGAAGGCGCGTTAACCTGCCAGTTTGAAGACAGCATCACCGGTGTTTATAAGCGCTTGGTCATTAGTGCTGATGGTCAGAAACTGTTGGGTGCGGTGTTGGTGGGTGACACCAGCGACTATGGCAGCTTGTTGCAATATAGCCTGAACGATATGACTTTGCCGTCGTCACCAATGAGCCTGATTTTGCCAGCCGGTGACGGCAAGCCTGCGTTGGGTGTGGATGCTCTACCCGATACTGCGCAAATCTGCTCATGTAATAACGTGAGCAAAGGCGGCTTGTGCGCAGCGATTAGCCAAGGTTGCAGCACCATGGCGGCACTAAAGTCAGAGACTCGTGCCTCGGCAACCTGTGGTGGCTGTGCCGCGCTGGTTAAGCAGGTGTTAGATGCTGAGCTAAAACGCCAAGGCGTGGCGGTAAACAATCACTTATGTGAGCACTTTGCCTATAGCCGTCAGGAGATTTATCACCTGGTTCGTATTAACAATATTCGTAGCTTTGATGAGCTGCTGGAACGTTTTGGTCAGGGCCATGGCTGTGATATTTGCAAGCCTGCCAGCGCCTCTATTTTGGCATCTTGCTGGAATGACTACGTGCTGGATCAGCGCCATGTGGGTCTGCAAGACACCAATGACAACTTCCTCGCTAACTTGCAAAAAGACGGTAGTTATTCGGTGGTGCCACGAGTGCCCGGTGGCGAAATCACGCCAGAAAAATTGATTGTGATTGGTGAGGTTGCTAAGCGTTATGACCTCTACACCAAAATCACTGGTGGCCAGCGTATTGATTTATTTGGTGCCCGTGTCGAGCAGCTGCCATTGATTTGGCGTGACCTAATCGATGCCGGTTTTGAGTCTGGCCATGCCTATGGCAAATCATTGCGAACAGTGAAGTCCTGTGTTGGTTCAACCTGGTGTCGTTATGGTGTGCAGGATTCAGTTGCCATGGCCATTTTGGTTGAAGAGCGTTATCGCGGTTTGCGTTCACCACACAAACTCAAGATGGCGGTGTCTGGCTGTACTCGTGAATGCGCCGAAGCACAAAGCAAAGACGTGGGTGTGATCGCCACCGAAAAAGGTTGGAATTTATACCTTTGTGGTAATGGCGGCATGAAACCACGGCATGCCGAGTTGTTTGCCAGCGACTTGGATGACGACACTTTGATTCGTTATATCGATCGCTTCCTGATGTTTTATATCCAAACCGCAGATCGTCTACAGCGCACTTCGGTATGGCGCGACAACTTAGAAGGCGGTTTAGCTTATCTACAAGACGTCATCATCAATGATTCTTTAGGGCTAGCAGCCGAGCTGGAAGCACAAATGCAGTCAGTGATCGACAGCTATGAGTGTGAGTGGAAGCGCACGGTTGAAGATCCACAAGCACTGCGTCGTTTCCGTTCGTTTATTAACGATGACAGCGCTGATGAAGCCATTGTTTATGTCCGTGAGCGCGGTCAAAAACGACCTGCACGCGAAGAAGAAAAACAACTCGTTTTGGAGAATGCATCATGATCATGGCGGTAGAAAGCCAAGCATCTGTATTTGCTGATTGGCATGACATTTGTGGCAGTGAAGACATTACTTTGGGCACCGGTATGGCGGCCAAATTATTTGGTCGTCAGCTCGCGATTTTCCACACCCGCGAAGGCTATTTCGCACTGGGCAATTGTGATCCGTTTAGTGGTGCCAATGTATTAGCTCGCGGCATTGTGGGTGATCTGGCGGGCAAATTAGTAGTGGCCTCACCGGTCTATAAACAACACTTCTGTTTGCGCACCGGCATTTGCTTAGAAGACATGACGGTGACTGTGCCGGTATGGCGAGTGGTGCAGCGCAATGGCCGTGTTTTAGTGTCGGAAGAGCGTTAATCATGGCTGGCCCGCGTCCACGTTTACTCATCATTGGTAATGGCATGGCGGCAACACGTCTGCTCGATGAGCTGTTGTTGCGCGACGCTGGCCGCTTTGCCATCACCGTGATTGGTGAGGAGTCTGCACCGGGTTATAACCGTATTTTGTTATCACCGTGGTTGGCTGGTGAAAAGACTAATGAGCAAGTTATTACCCACGATCAGGCTTGGTATTACCGCCATGGCATTCGTTTATACACCGGTGATCCGGTGGTTTTAATTGACCATGAGGCAAAACAAGCGACTACTCAATCTGGTGCAGTTTTTAGCTGGGATAAATTGGTGTTAGCAACGGGCTCGCGTGCGGCTCATTTGCGTCTGCCTGGACATGAACAAGCCGGTGTTTTGGCGTTTCGTACCCTGGCGGATGCCGAGCAGTTGCATGCCGCGGCGCAGCGTGGTGGTGCCGCGGTAGTGATCGGCGGTGGTTTGTTAGGGTTAGAGGCAGCATGGGGTTTATGTCGCTTAGGCATGTCAGTCACCGTCGTGCATAACGGGGATTGGTTGATGAATCGTCAGTTAGATCGTGAGGCCGGTGAGTTGCTGGCCGCATCACTTCAAGCACGCGGTATTAATGTCTGTGTGTCTGCCAATAGTGAGTACTTTACCGGTGACGGCCAGGTCACTGGCTTGATGTTATCTGGCGGTCAGCATATTCCCTGTAGCTTGGTGGTGATGGCCTTAGGCATTGTGCCCGAAGTGAGTTTGGCCAAGTCCATGGGACTGGATTGTCCGCGTGCGATTGCAGTGGATGCTTGGTTGCGCACCTCATTAACTGACGCTTTTGCGCTTGGCGAGTGCTGCCAAATTGATGAAGAGTTATTTGGCATGGTGGCGCCGATTTATCAGCAAGCAAAAGTGCTGGCGGGATTGCTATGTGGTGTAAATGACCCCGGTTATTGCCGTGAAACTTTGCCGACTCGCTTAAAAGTGAGTGGCATCGATGTATTTTCAGCCGGTGACCTGAGTGCATTGGAAGGCTGCCGAACATTGGCATGGCGTGATGCTCAGGCCGGCCACTATCGTCGTTTATGGTTCCGTCGGCACCAGTTAGTAGCGGCGGTGATGTTTGGCGAAGTAGATGATGGTGCCGCTTATTTTGAACTGATTGAGCAGGGCCGCCCCATTCGTAATCCAGCAGAGCTTCTGTTTTCAGCGGAGGCCGCATGACAGCGTGTATTAACAGCACCTGCCCTTATTGTGGCGTTGGTTGTGGTGTCACGGTATCAGCCGATACCAGCACACACAGCATCAGCGTGCAGGGCGATCAACAACATCCGGCTAACCAAGGCCGCCTCTGTGTTAAGGGCAGTGCCTTGGCAGACACCTTGGGCTCGAACGCACGTTTGCTGCAGCCACAAGTGGATGGTGAAGAGGTGTCTTGGGTTAAGGCCTTGGACAGCATTGCGTCACGTATGCGCAAAACCATCGATGAGTATGGTCCAGACTCAGTGGCGTTTTATGTGTCGGGCCAGTTGCTGACAGAAGACTATTACGTCGCCAACAAATTGATGAAGGGTTTTATTGGCAGCGCCAATATCGATACCAATAGTCGTTTATGCATGTCGACTGCGGTGGCCGCACATAAGCGTGCCTTTGGTAGCGACACGGTGCCTGGCTGTTATGAAGATTTAGAGCTGGCCGACTTGTTAGTGATTACCGGCTCGAATATGGCGTGGACACACCCGGTGGTGTATCAGCGCATTGTGGCCGCTAAAAAAGCACGACCTTCGATGCGGGTAGTGGTGATTGATCCACGTCGCACTGCAACAGCGGAGCTGGCTGACTTGCATTTGGCCATCACCCCCGGCAGTGACGGTTATTTATTTGATGGCCTATTGGCTTGGCTAATTTCACAACGTGCCATCGATAGCCGTTATATTTTGGCTCACACCGAAGAGTATTTAACCGCCGCTAGAGCCAGTCTTGCCCGAAGCAGTGATCCACTGGCAGTAGCAGCGCGTTGCGGCATTTCAGTGGATGATTTGCTGACGTTTTATCGTTGGTACTGTGACACCCCGCGCACCGTCACGGTTTTTTCGCAAGGGATTAACCAGTCGGCTAGTGGTGTTGATAAAGCTGGCGCGATTCTGAATTGCCACTTGGCCTGTGGCCGTATTGGTAAGCCTGGCGCGACACCGTTTTCGATCACTGGCCAGCCCAATGCCATGGGCGGCAGAGAGGTGGGTGGGCTGGCTAACCAGTTGGCCGCGCATATGGATATTGATAATCCACAGCATCGTGATCTGCTGAGCCGCTTTTGGAATAGTGACCGCATTGTTGAAAAGCCAGGACTTAAAGCCGTGGATCTGTTTGATGCCATGGCCGACGGTCGTATTCGTTTTGTTTGGATTATGGCGACCAATCCTTTGGTGTCGTTACCAGATGCCAATCGGGTGCGGCAGGCATTAGCCGCATGTGACTGCGTAGTGGTATCAGACTGTGTTGATGATACCGACACCCTACGATTAGCAGATATCAAATTGCCGGCTGCAGGCTGGGGAGAAAAAGACGGCACGGTAACCAATTCTGAGCGTTGCATTTCGCGCCAGCGTGCGTTTTTGCCGATGCCAGGCCAAGCTCGTCCAGATTGGTGGGCTGTGTGTGAAGTGGCTAAGCGTTTAGGTTTTGGGCAGGCCTTTAGTTTTGAAAATGCGGCTGCGATTTTTCGTGAGCATGCAGCGCTCTCGGCGTTTGAAAACAAAGGCCGTCGTGACTTTGATATTGGTGCTTTGGCGCGTTTAAAAGATGCTGAATATGAAAGCCTGGCGCCGGTGCAATGGCCGGTGCCAAGCAGCCGTCGTCAGGGCACGGCCAGAATGTTTGTTGATGGTCGCTTCTTTACCCCAAATGGCCGCGCCTGTTTTGTGGATGTCACGCCCAAGCCAGCGGCGCAACGTTGTGATGCCCAGCATCCGTTTATGCTCAACACCGGTCGTATTCGTGATCAGTGGCATACCATGACGCGCACCGGTCGCAGTGCGCGTTTATTGCAACATATTGCCGAGCCTTTTGTAGAGCTGCACGAAGCGGATATGCATAGCCTTGGCGTGAGTGAGGATCAGTTGGTACGAGTACACAATAGCTTGGGTGAATGTGTGGTACGGGTGCGTCGTCAGGATGGACAGACGCCGGGCACTGCCTTTATGCCGATTCATTGGAATGATTGTTTTGCCTCGGCTGCGCGTGTCGATAGTTTAGTGGCGGCAGTGTGTGACCCTATTTCTGGTCAGCCCGCCTTTAAACAAACCCCGGTGGCGATTTCACCTTTACGCAGCGATTGGCAGGCACTGTTGTTAAGTCGTACGCCACTGCCGTTACCGAAAAATCATTACTGGTGTCGGCGTGAGCAAGCGGGCTGGCAAGTGCTATTGATGGCCGGTGCGCGCCGTCCAACATTAGCGGAGTTAAAGCAGCTTTGGGCCAGTGAGGTTGATACATGGGCTGAGCTTGATGATGAAGAGGGTGGCGACATTCGCGTAGTGGGGTATGCCGGTGGTGAGGTTCGTTGTTGGTTGTCACTACGACTTGATCGCCCCGAAGTTGATGAGTCGTGGTTACTGACTTCATTAGCTGATGTTGAGCTGAATGCACGAGAACTGGCGCGTGGTATGCCAGCCACCGGTGGTGACCGCAGCCCACTAATTTGTAGTTGTCATCAGGTGCGTACCGCTCGTCTACAAACTGCCATTGCCGAAGGTCATTGCACGGTCGAAGCTTTAGGCGCATGCACTCGTGCGGGTACCAACTGTGGCTCCTGCATTCCTGAGTTAAAACAGTTACTGGTGGTTAGCGCCGTTGCCTAACCATTGATCCGACACAGGGTGGATTTCTCCGTGGTTCAGGTTCAGGATTAACATAGATTCTGGCCACAGGAGACGCGTAATGGATATTCGAATTGCGACAACAGCGGCTGAGTTTGCCGCCTGTTATCACGTGATGCGTGAATTACGTAATCAATTCGACAGTGACACCTTTGTTGATTGGGTGCATGAACAAGCCAACCAAGGTTATGTCTTAGCCTATATTGCTGGGCCTTCTGGGCCAGTGTCTGTTGCCGGATATCGCATTCGAGAAAACCTAGCGTGGGGACGTTATATGCAGGTGGAAGATATTGCCACACTGCCAGCGTACCGTTCAAAACGTATGGGTTCTGCCTTGGCGCAATGGTTAATCGATCAGGCTCAGCAAGCAGGGTGTTTAACGGTGCATGTGGATAGTCCACTGGGCGCTGATCAGCTACAGCGCTTTTGTGAGCGGCAAGGTTTCCAAGTCAGTGCTCAGCATTACAGCTTGACCTTGTAGCTTGCATTAAATAGTGCAGCACCCTGATGAGTGGCACGTTTATAGTGCGTTTGTTTAATGCCTGTTCAGTCATGGCGCTGGTGGATTAAAGCAAGTTATTGAAAAGTAATACTTAATTTTTATGGCACAAAGCTTGCTTTAAATTA
>CAYYWS010000015.1:0-21687 GCA_964473955.1 uncultured Paraperlucidibaca sp.
GTGTTGCCTAATACTTGATCATGCGAGAACCGATGATGAAAACAGAAATCAATCGCCACCCCATCAAAGCGCGTCGTGTGCAATTTGATTTTGCGCAAACACCCTACCATTGGATTCCTAACGATCCTTTTGCCAGCAACCTCATCAATGGCATTCACATGATTTTGCCAGCAGGTGAGCTTTGGTTTTGTCGCATTTATAACAAAGCCTTACCCATGGTGACTGATGAACATCTGCGTGCAGATGTGCAAGGCTTTATTCGCCAAGAAGCCATTCATGCGCGAGCACACAGCTCCGCACATCCTTTTTTAGCGGAATACGGCTTTGAAACCGAGTCTTTCACAAAAAAAATCAATTTCTTGTTTGAGCAGTTGTTGGGTGACTCACCATTAGGTCAGCCGGCCTTGAAAAAAGTCATTCCTGCCAAACAATGGTTGATCACCCGCGTTGGCATAATTGCTGCCATCGAACATTTCACTGGCTTTTTAGGCCAATGGGCCATGGATAACACCAGCTGGGATCAGGCCGACCCTGTTATGGCCGATTTATTTAAATGGCACTTAGCTGAAGAAGTTGAACACCGCACCGTAGCATTTGATCTGTACCAACACCTTTGTCAAACCGAGGCGGGCTTTTATCTTTCACGCCAAGCACTAATGGCTTTGGTGTTTCCTCTGTTTATCAAGGTCTTCATGGACGGTTATCGCCATTTAGCAAAACAGGACAATAACAAATACCAAACTAAGCTGGCACAACAGCCAATTTGGCGACTACTGCTGGAAATGGAGCGTATCGGCAGTAAATCTGGCAATGTGCCGACCTTTAGCGCGTTTATGCTAGCCACTTCACGCTGGGTATTACCAAGCTTTCACCCCATTCACGAGGGCAACACCGAGCAGGCCTTAGCTTATTTGGCCAAATCTCCAGCAGCACAGGCAGCTGAAACGCGTCATTGACCGAGAAGTTTCAGATTTTCTTGACAGCAGCGACGGCTCGTGTTGATTTAATATGCCAACGGACTGAACAGATTAACGAGCCATCATGCTGTTTGTTGTTTTATCAGGTTTTATCACTGCCCTATTTGCGCCGGCTTTAGTTCGCGTGGCAGATCGTCACGCCGGTTTGGCCTTGGCGACTCTGCCTGCGGGTCTATTTATTTGGTTTCTGACCTTGCTGCCAGAGGTCAATCAAGGCCCTATTCGCTCAGTCCATGACTGGGTGCCCAGCCTTGGCATTCAGCTTTCATTTTGGCTAGATGGCCTGTCCCTGCTGATGGCGCTGCTGATCACTGGCATTGGCACCCTCATTTTTATTTATGCCGGCACTTACCTCAAAGGCCATCGCGACCTAGGGCGGTTCTTCGTTTTTCTGCTTAGCTTCATGGCCGCTATGCTTGGCTTGGTGCTCTCTGACAACCTCATCAGCTTATTTGTGTTCTGGGAGCTGACCAGCATCACCTCATTTATGCTGATTGGCTTTAGTCATACCGATGCCAATGCTCGCCGTTGTGCAATGCAAGGGCTCTACGTCACCGTTGGTGGTGGTTTGGTGTTAATGGCTGGCTTTATTGTGTTTGCCAGCATTGGCGGCAGTTATGAATTGTCTGAACTGCTACAAGATGGCGACCTGATTCGCGATCACGGCTTGTACACACTGGCACTACTGCTCATCCTGTGCGGCGCCTTTACTAAATCTGCGCAATTCCCATTTCATTTCTGGCTGCCCAATGCCATGGCAGCACCGACACCGGTATCGGCCTATCTGCACTCCGCCACCATGGTTAAAGCTGGCATTTACTTACTAGCACGACTCAACCCAGGCTTCGGTGGCACGGAACTGTGGACGCTGATGCTCTGCGGTGCCGGCGGCATCACCATGCTAATGGGTATTTTCTTAGCCGCACGACACACCGGCATCAAAAAAGTATTGGCCTACTCCACTATCATGGCATTGGGCACACTCACCATGCTGATTGGTATTGGTAGCGAAACCGCCATCATTGCCGCCATGACCTTCTTATTAGCGCACTCACTGTACAAGGGCGCGCTATTTATGATCGCTGGCATCATCGATCACGGGGCGGGCAGCAAAGACTTTGCCACTGTCGAAGGTCTGCGCCACGTCATGCCATTAACAGCCTTTGCTGCTGTTTTAGCTGCACTATCACTGGCAGGGGTTTTTCCATTTTTTGGCTTTGTTGCCAAAGAGTTGCTATTTGAATCCAGCTTGGGCAGTGCCTCTATGGTGCTAATGACTATTACCGTCATGACCGCTGTTTTGGTAGTTGCCGTGGCCTGTTTAGTTGGCATTAAGCCATGGTTTGGTCGCGTGGCCAGCAGCCCAAAACCCGCACATGAAGCACCACTAGGCCTTTTATTGGGCCCAGCACTTTTGGCTATTCTGAGTTTAGTGTTTGGCTTGCAATCTGGCTTAGTCGCAAACGGTCTTATCGACAGTGCTGCTTCAGCTGTTGCCGGCACCGCTTTGCAATCCAAACTGGCTCTATGGCACGGCATTAACACTGCGCTCATGATCAGCTTAGTCAGCTTAGTGCTAGGTTATGTGTTGTACCGACAATTGGATCGATTCCGTAAATTCACCCGCGTTACCGACCAAATTAGCCACTATGGCCCAGAAGCTGCCTTTGACCGCTTTATGTTGGGCTTGGTACAAATCTCGAAAGGGCTAACATTATTTTTGCAAAACGGCTATTTGCGTTTTTACCTGATTACCATTCTATGCACCATGCTGACCTTAGTGGGCAGCGTTTTTGTATTGCGCGACTTAACAGCAATTAGTTTTGCCATCACTGATTTACGCTTACACGAAGCCGTGATTTTGTTGGTGTTATTAATGTCGGTGGCCACCGCAGTTTTCTCGCGCTCACGTCTTGCCTCAGTTGCTGCATTGGGTGCGATTGGTTTTACAGTAGCGCTACTGTATGTGTTGTTCAGTGCGCCGGATGTGAGCATCACACAGATTCTGGTCGAAACATTGACGGTGATTTTACTGGTGTTAGTGCTGTATAAGTTACCGCCTTATTTAAGCCTTTCCCCCACAAATGTTCGTCTTCGTGATGGCTTAATTGCTGTACTGACAGGCCTCACCATGACCCTATTAATTTTGGCCACTACCGCCACCCGCCATTACAACAGCATTACAGACTGGTTTATTGAGGCCAGCGTACCGCTGGGCGAAGGCCGCAACATCGTCAACGTCATTTTGGTGGATTTCCGCGCCTTCGACACCTTGGGTGAGATTTTTGTTCTCACGCTAGCGGCAATTGGTGTATTTGCCATGATCCGCTTTCGTTCGGAGGATCGCAAAACATGATGAACAAACCGTCACTTATCCTTCGCACCACCGGCTTTTTCTTAATGCCGTTGCTGTTTTTGTTTTCCATTTTTCTATTTTTACGTGGTCATAACGAATCAGGCGGCGGCTTTATAGCCGGCCTAGTTGCTGCTGCAGCTGTGGCACTGCATCTATTTTTCAGTGGCATTGAGAACGCTAAAAAATTGCTGGGCTTTGATCCGCGAGACCTAATGGGTGCAGGCTTATTACTCGCCTTAGTCAGCGGCTTCATTAGCATGATTTATGGCAAAGCGTTGTTTACGGCAATTTGGGGCACCGTCAACTTACCCATTTTGGGCAAAGTAAAATTAGGCACACCACTGCTGTTTGACCTAGGAGTGTATTTTGTTGTGATTGGTGCAGTGTTGGGTATTTTGCTGAGCTTAGCGGAGGCAGAAGAGTAATGCTGACACTAATGGCGATTAGCATCGGCTGCCTATATGCCGCTGCCACTTACATGATTCTGCGACGTTCCATCGTCAAGCTGGTCATTGGTTTGGTGCTGTTATCCAATGCCGCCAACCTTCTCATTTTTACTGTCGCCGGCATGACCCGTAAAGCGCCGCCAATTATCCCGGATGGCATGATGCTGCCGGATGGGCCAGTTGCCGACCCATTAGCTCAGGCGCTTATTTTAACAGCAATTGTGATTGGCTTTGGTGTGCTGGCTTTTGCGGTAGTACTCATTCACCGCGCTTATGAAATAGTGCAAGCCGACGACATGGATCAGATGAAGGACACCGATACATGAGGCCAGAAATTGCCCTCCCGATTTTAGTACCACTGATTGCCGGCGCGCTAAGCCTGCTCTGTTGGCGCTCCATCTCTGCCCAACGCGCTATCGGCGTCATTGGCAGTGTTGCGATGCTGATTGCGGCTGCTGTTTTGTTACACCATGTCTGGCATGACGGCATTTTGGTTTTGCAGCTAGGTAGCTGGCAGGCTCCCTTTGGCATCAGCTTAGTGGCAGATTTACTCGCCGCCATCATGGTGACACTAACCGGCATCGTGTCAGTATGCACCGCACTGTATTCGCTTGCCACCATCAACCGTGACTACACTCATTACGGCTATTATCCGTTGATGTTTTTGCTGCTGGCTGGGGTAAATGGCGCATTCTTAACCGGTGACATTTTTAACTTATACGTCTGGTTTGAGGTGATGTTAGTCGCCTCGTTTGCGTTGCTGATTTTGGGCGGCGAACGCAAGCAGATGGAAGGTGCCATCAAGTACGTCACCATCAACTTACTTTCTTCCGCACTCTTTCTGACAGCTATTGGCCTACTGTACGGAATGATGGGCACACTAAATATGGCCGACTTGGGCCATAAGATTGGACAAGTTGAAGACAACGGCATCTTGGAAATTGTCGCCGTTTTATTCCTGATAACTTTTGGTATTAAAGCAGGTGCCTTCCCGTTATTTTTCTGGCTCCCAGCCTCATACCACACGCCCAAAGTGGCGGTTTCGGCACTATTTGCAGGCTTGCTGACCAAGGTTGGCGTGTACGTTATGTACCGCGTCTTCACTGTCATTTTTCCAATTTCTAACACCGGCATTATCGAGCCGCTTTTGCTGTGGATGGCTGGTGCCACCATGCTGGTGGGTGTTTTGGGTGCTGCTGCGCAGTTTGAGTTCCGCCGCATTTTGTCCTTCCACATCATCAGCCAAATTGGTTATATGATCATGGGCCTAGCCTTGCTGACACCATTAGCGCTGATCGGCGGGATCTTCTACATCATCCACCACATCATTGTTAAGGCGAACTTGTTCTTAATTAGTGGCTTGGTGTTCCGACTCAAAGGCAGCCATGACCTCGCCCAACTCGGCGGGCTTTATCGTAGCCACCCAGGCTTGGCCATTTTGTTTTTAATCCCCGCACTATCATTGGCTGGCCTGCCGCCACTGTCTGGCTTTTTTGCCAAATTCACCATCATCCGTGCCGGCATCGAAGTCGATGCATGGTGGTTAGTTGTTGTGGCTCTGTTTGTCGGCTTCTTAACTTTGTATTCCATGATCAAAATTTGGGTGGAAGTGTTTTGGAAGGATCAGACACCAGAGGCTGCGGCAGCACTTCAACCACGACCAGGCCCACACACCAGCCTTATGGTGTTAAGTATTGCGCTGATGGCTGCAATGACCGTTGCCATTGGTTTAGCGGCAGAGCCAGTGTATTTATTAGCCGAAGCGGCTGCCTTGCAACTACTGAATCCTCAGGGCTATATCGAAGCGGTATTGGGAGTGCAACCATGAACTGCTTTTCTTGGAATCTGATTCTTGCACTGATTTGGGTAGCTATTAGTGGCACGTTAACTGGCAGCAATCTTGTTGTTGGCTTTATTGTCGGTTATGCCATTTTGGGTATTGCACTTCGCCATGTGCCAGAGTTTGCGCGTTATGTTCGCAGAGTACCGAAGGTCGTTTTATTCATTGGCTTTTTTATTCGTGAACTCATCATGTCGAACCTGAAGGTGGCCTATGACGTGCTCACACCGAAAGACTATATGCACCCTGGCGTAATTGCGGTGCCATTAGAAGCTAAAACCGATGCAGAAATCACCATTGTCGCCAATCTGATTTCGATGACACCCGGCACACTGAGCCTTGATGTCTCCACCGACCGGCAGGTGATTTATATCCATGTCATGTATCTTGATGATCGTGATGCTGTTCAACGCCACATTAAATATTTCGAGTCTCGTGTGCTCGAAATCTTGCGATAACGGAGGCCTGACATGATTTCATCCGCCGTTACGATCTCCTACTTCTTAATTAGTTTATCGTTTCTGATCATTTTTATTCGTTTGGTACGCGGCCCCACATTACCGGACCGAGTGGTTGCGCTAGAGCTGATGGCAACACTCACGCTGGCATATATTGGCATCTACAGTATCGACTCTGGCAAAGACCACTTTCTTGATGTAGGCCTTGTCATTGCACTAACGTCCTTTCTAGCCGCTATTGGCTTTGCCCGATATCTTGAAAAGCGGGGTAGCAGTGATGTGGACTGATATTATTGTTTCTAGCTTATTAATTACGGGCTGCTTGTTTATGGTGTTAGCTGCCTTAGGCGCACTTCGCATGCCAGACCTACCCATGCGCATGCACGCCACCACCAAAGCGGGTGCACTCGGTGTTGGCCTTATTATGCTGGCTGTTTCTTTGCATTATGTGCTGGCCGCTGTAACCGCTAAAGCCTTGAGTATTATCTTGTTTATTTTGCTCACAGCCCCCGTTGCTGCCCACGTTATTGCTCGCGCTGCATATGTGGCTGGCATTCCTCTCTGGCACAAAATTCGTTTTGATGAGCTAAAAGGTCGTTATGACCCAAAGACTTCCCACCTAAAAAGCCCTGACCAAGACAACGACTGAGAATACACAACAAGCGGCGCCGTCCTCAGCTATAATACGCCGCTTGATTGTCGACGTTGTAAGGTATGCATAATGGCTCAGTACATCTACACCATGAATCGTGTGTCCAAATTGGTTCCGCCCAAGCGCGAAATCCTTAAGGACATCTCTTTATCTTTTTTCCCCGGCGCTAAAATTGGTGTGTTGGGCCTAAATGGTTCTGGCAAATCCACCTTGCTAAAAATTATGGCCGGTGTTGATAAAGAGTTTAGTGGTGAGGCACGCGCTGCAGCCGGCACTAAAATTGGCTACTTAGAGCAAGAGCCACAACTAGATCCTAATAAAGATGTTCGTGGCAACGTCGAAGATGGTGTACGTGAGTGCTTAGACGCGATGGCGCGCCTAGATGAGGTATTTGCTGAATACGCCATGGAAGATGCTGACTTCGACAAGCTCGCAGCGGAACAAGAAAAGCTCGAATCCATTATTCAGGCCTGGGATGGTCACAACCTCGACAACCAACTAGAGCAAGCAGCAGATGCCCTTCGCCTACCCGCATGGGATGCCGATGTTTCCACTCTCTCTGGTGGTGAGCGTCGTCGTGTTGCGCTCTGTCGTTTGTTGTTATCTAAACCTGACATGCTGTTGCTGGACGAACCAACCAACCACTTAGATGCTGAGTCTGTAGGTTGGTTAGAACAATTCTTGAAAAACTTCCCCGGCACCATTGTTGCCATTACCCACGATCGCTACTTCCTCGAAAATGTAGCGGAATGGATTTTGGAACTAGACCGTGGTCGTGGCATTCCATACGAAGGCAATTACACCGGCTGGTTAGAACAAAAAAGTGCACGTTTAGAAATGGAAGAGCGCCAGGAAGAGGCGCATACCAAAGCACTGAAACGAGAGCTGGAGTGGGTGCGTAGCAACCCGAAAGCACGCCAAGCAAAATCAAAGTCGCGTATGCAGGCTTTTGAAGAGCTCTCCAGCAAAGAGTTCCAGAAACGTGCAGAGACACAAGAAATCTATATTCCACCAGGCGAGCGCATGGGTGACCAGGTAATCGAAGTCAAAGGCATCGCTAAGTCATTTGGTGACCGTTTGCTTTACGAAAACTTGAGCTTTACGGTGCCCAAAGCAGCCATTGTCGGCATTGTTGGCCCTAACGGCGCCGGTAAAACCACCTTATTCCGCATGATCACAGGCGAGCAAAAGCCGGACGCTGGTGAAGTGGTAGTTGGTCAAAGTATTAAAGTGGCCTATATCGGCCAGATTCGCGACTCATTAGATGACAGCAAAACCGTCTGGGAAGAAGTTTCTGGTGGTTTAGACATCATGAAAGTAGGCGACTATGAAATTCCGTCGCGTGCCTACATTGGTCGTTTTAACTTTAAAGGCCAAGACCAACAGAAGCGTGTTGGTGAGCTATCCGGTGGTGAGCGTAATCGTTTGCAGCTAGCTAAAATTCTGCAAGCAGGTGCCAACGTACTGCTACTCGATGAACCGTCAAACGACTTGGATGTGGAAACACTACGTGCAGTAGAAGAAGCACTACTGACTTTCCCAGGTGTGTCCATGGTGGTATCACACGATCGCTGGTTCTTAGACCGTATTGCCACCCACATTTTGGCCTTTGAAGGTGATGAAGTTGAGTGGTATGACGGCAACTACACCGAATACGAAGAGTATCGTCGTAAAAAGCTAGGCAACTCAGCCGGCCCGAAGCGCGTTAAATACAAGAAAATCAGCTAGTTAAAAGCGTTGGCGCCTCTTTATTGGGGCGCCAACAGCTGCCATCTGTGCACCACGTGTTCGCCCTAGCGTTTATATAAGCACTTATGGAGAACACATCATGAATGAACCCACAAAAAACAATCGTCCTCATGCATTAGTCATTGCTGCTGCTGTGTCAGTGATTTTGCTTTCTGGCTTAGGTATTGCCCGCATGCTAGATGTCCTGCCAGACAGTCAGGCCAATGCCGCATCAATAAGTGCTGATGCAGAAGCAAAAGAGCGCGCTGATGCAGAGGCTAAAGCTGAGGCCGCGTTAGCGCTTAAAGCGCTAGAAGAGAAAGCGGCCGCAGAAGAAAAGGCCAAACTGGCCGCAGCACAAAAGCAAGCTGAAGCAGAGCGCTGGCGCTTAGCAGAAACTCAACGCCAACAGGCAGCAAAACAAGCTACAGCCCAACGCCAAACCGTAACTAAAACAGCAACAGTATGCGCAGACTGTGGTGTTATCACCGCTATTACTGAACAACCAGGAGCTACTGGCACACCGGCCACCGGCTTAGGAGCAGTTACTGGTGCGGTCATAGGTGGCGTATTAGGCAATCAAGTTGGTAAAGGTGATGGTCGCCGTATTGCACGCATTGCAGGTGCTATTGGTGGTGCATACGCAGGCCACCAAGTCGAAGGCCATGTTCGCTCAAGCAGCAGTTATGTGGTAACTGTCCGCTTTGATGATGGCCGCGAAGAACAATTTATTTATGCTGAAAAACCAAATGCTTTTATCGGCATGACAGTACGTTCAGAGTCTGGACAACTGGTACCACGCAGTTAAGCTATGAAAACATAACTCAAGAACATAAAAAAGCCCGCACATTATGCGGGCTTTTTTATTAGGAAGCATTGTTAGCCAAAGACTAAAAAGCTATCGGCATTCAACCACAAGTGAGCATAGATACTCGCAATGTAACCTAGCGCAATCGCCGGAGTCCATTTCAAGTGACCCATAAAGGTGTAGATACCACGGGCTTGACCCATCAGCGCAACACCTGCTGCAGAACCAATTGACAACAAGCTACCACCACAACCTGCTGTCAATGTGATCAACAACCACTGGCCATGCGACATCTCTGGCTGCATGGTTAACACCGCAAACATTACCGGAATGTTATCAATTACCGCCGAAATAACACCTAAGGTGACGTTAGCCCAAGTGTGGTCCCACTGTGTATAAAGCACTTCAGACATCATGGCTAAGTAGCCCATAAAGCCCAAACCACCCACACACATCACTACACCGTAAAAGAACAACAAGGTATCCCACTCAGCACGGGCAACACGGTTAAACACGTCAAATGGCACTACACCACCTAAACGTTGCAGAGCCGCTTCGTCGCCACGTTGCAGGGCCAGAGCACGCTTACGCTCCAGTGATCTTGGTAAGGTTCTGCGCAGGAAAAAACCAAAAAACTGCAGGAAACCAAGACCTGTCATCATGCCCAATACTGGCGGCAGGTGCAGGAAGGTATGGCAAGCAACCGCCGTTGCAATCGTCAGCAAAAAGAGAGCGACAATGCGCAATGCACCACGCTTCATTTCAACGTGTTCTGTCACTGGATCAGGCTTACGGTTTTCCACGAAGAAGCTCATGATGACCGCAGGAATGATGAAGTTAATGAGTGATGGAATGAAGAGAATAAAGAACTCTTGGAATTTGACGATACCAGCCTGCCACACCATCAAGGTAGTGATGTCACCGAAGGGGCTGAAAGCACCACCAGCGTTAGCCGCAACAACAATATTGACACAGCAAAGACCGACAAAGCGGTTATCACCCTCAGCAACCTTCATCACCACTGCACACATCAGCAGCGCAGTCGTTAAGTTGTCGGCCACTGGCGAAATCACAAAAGATAAGAAGCCAGTTAACCAAAACAACTGCTGATAGCTATAGCCTTTTTGCACCATCCAAGCACGCAAGGCATCAAATACACGACGCTCTTCCATGGCATTGATATAGGTCATGGCCACCAACAAGAACAGCATCAGCTCAGCGAATTCTAATAGCGTGTGTCGGAAGGCATCCTCTGGCAGACCAGTCACACCATTTTGAACGTAATAAATACCGATCAACGTCCAGATAGCACCTGCAGCCACTAGCACTGGCTTAGATTTGCGCAAATGTAGCTTTTCTTCGCCCATCACTAACAAGTAGGCAACTGTGAAAATGCCCAGCGCAATAAATCCATATGAGCTAGCGGTCATATCCAAACGACCTTCAGCGCTTCCGGCAGCCAATGCTGGGGCGCTAAATAACAATGCGAGTGCGGACGTCAGCATCAGTCCAAAATATTTGGTCATGCGTTATCTCGATAGGGTAGTTTTTAGGCGGCGCGATGGTACCACAGCCAGCGGGCTCTCTGTAACCACTGGCTGTGTAGACTTATGTTTACAACAGGTTGACCAAGGTAAAGCCCGTTGTATAGGCAATTAACAAGTGTGGGAAGTAGCGCAAATAACTGCCAAAGGTAACGCCTTGCACTTTACTCATCACGATGATGCCGGCGGCGGAGCCAATCGCCAGCATGGAGCCACCAACACCAACGCTATACGTTAACCCTAACCATGCCTCTAAAGGCATGCTCAACTCAGACCCCAAAACAGCCGCGGTAAGTGGAACGTTATCAAGCACCGCTGAACATAAACCAATCGCATAGTTAGCAAATGTATTTGGCAACACAGCATATAGCTGCGTAATCAAGTCCAAGGTACCAATCTCCTTAAGCATACCCACCAACAGCAACACACCCAAAAAGAACAACAAGGTGTCAAATTCTATTTTGCGGATGTAGTCCATGATAGGAATGTCATTGGGGTCATGTCGCACCCAATGCACCAACATAAACACCAGCGAAAGACCAAACAGAAACACCAACAATGGTGGAATGTACATAAAGCTATTTACGACCAGCGTGAGCAAAATCGTCAGCAGAAAAATGATACCAATGATTTTATCTAGCAATTCGGTTTGCTTACGTTGACGAGGAACGCGAACATCACCCTTAAAACCTGGCAACATCAAACAAGCCAACAACACACAGCTGATTAATCCAGCTGGCACCAACTGCAATAGATCCAGAATGCCCACTTTACCGGCATTAAAAATCATCAGTGTTGTGACATCACCAGTAATCAACGCTGCACCACCGGAGTTGATCCCGAATACGGCTAAAACAGCAAGCTTAATATTCTTAGCTTGTTCTAATTGCAGTGAGAGAATTAATGCCACAGCCACCAACGTTGCCGTTATGTTGTCCGCGAACGAGGACAGCACAAAGCAAAACAGCACCACAATAAAGGGCACTGATCGCTCAGGTAAGCGCTTAGGGAGTAGGCGATAAACTAAACCCTCAACCATGCCATGCTGGTTCAGATAAGCCACAAAGGTCATTGCCGCCAATAAGAATAGCCATAGCTGCGCCACTTCCAACAATCCTTCTTGGAAGCCAGCAGTTACTGCCGGGGACGGCTCAAAGGCAAATAATAGGATCCAAGACAGCGTGCCTAACAGCAACGTTGTCTTGGCTTTATTTATATGAATAACTTCTTCAAGGGCAATCGATAAAAACGCGAGGACAGCTAAACACAGCAGGATGCCATGCAGCATGATCGAAACTCCAAAACGAGGTGGGATTAACGATCGGGGAGCGTAATATTCAACTCAAGAATAGAGCAGTTGCCTTGGCTATCAAGATCGACATGCACTTGGTCTTCGCTGATCGGTACGTACTTCCGAATCACCTCGATTATATCCTTATGCAATTGCGGTAGATAGTCGGGCTGATTACGGCGACCACGCTCATGCGCAACAATAATTTGCAGGCGCTCTTTGGCAGTAGCCGCCGTGCTATTTTTTTGTTTGCCGCGAAAAAAATCCATTAAGCTCATAATCAACCTCCAAATAGGCGCTTGAGCAGGCCTTTTTTCTGGGCTTCAAGGAAACGATGCGGCATTTCAGCACCCAATAAGCGCTCAACGGCATCGCTGTATGCTTGACCTGCGTCACTTTCAGCATCAAATACTACCGGCACACCTTGGTTAGATGCTTTTAGCACGGCTTGTGACTCAGGAATAACACCAAGCAACTTAATCGACAAAATCTCTTCAACATCGGAAACGGATAACATTTCACCTGTTTCTACGCGCTCGGGGTTATAGCGTGTTAGCAGCAAACACTCTCTGATTGGCTCTAGGCCTAACTCAGCACGACGCGATTTGCTCGATAACAGACCCAACATACGATCGGAGTCACGTACCGATGATACTTCTGGGTTAGTTACCACAATGGCTTCATCAGCATGGTACATCGCCATGTGTGCGCCTTTTTCAATGCCGGCTGGTGAGTCGCAGATGACAAAATCAAACTGATCCGACAGCTCGCCCATAACACGAGCAACACCCTCATCACTCAAAGCATCTTTGTCGCGGGTTTGGCTAGCGGCCAATACATATAGGTTTTCTAAGCGCTTATCTTTGATCAGCGCTTGATTTAATGTGGCATCACCCTGAATGACGTTAATGAAGTCATAAACCACACGGCGCTCACAGCCCATGATGAGGTCCAAGTTACGCAGACCCACGTCAAAATCAACAACCACTGTACGATGTCCGCGCATTGCCAAGCCTGAGCCAATGGCCGCGCTAGTCGTGGTTTTACCCACGCCGCCTTTACCTGATGTCACCACAATGATCTTTGCCAAAACCACACCTCATAATCAGTCACGCTAATCGATGGACTAGCTTAAATTCTAAAAATTACAGCGCTTGTAGCGCCAAGGTTTCACCCTGTAAATAGATCTGACTGGGTTTACCCCAGCTTGTTGTTCGTCGCAGCTCTTCGGCTACGCGATAGCGACCCGCTACTGAAATCATTTCTGCTTCTAAACTTTGGCAGAAAATACGCGCCTCTAAATTACCCTGAACACCCGCCAGTGCTCGGCCTCGTAACGGCGCATAAATATGAATATGGCCATCTGCCAGCACCTCAGCACCAGCACTAACCGGTGCCAGTACAATTAAATCGCCTGGCGCGTAAATTTGTTGGCCGCCGCGCACCGGTTGATTAATAACCCGAGTACTTTGCGCAGCTGCGGCAACTGGCACAGGCGCTACTGCTAACTCTTCACTGGCAGTGCTTTTGCGGCGTGGCGGTGGCAGCACCGGCAAGCCCAATGCCTCAATGCCTGATTGCAACTGCAGTGGCGCACGAACACCAACGAGGCGTATGCCCAATTGTTGACACAGACCAAGCAGCGCAGACCAGTCGGCTGTTTCATGGGCAACTTTCTCTACACTCAAAATAACCGGCGACTGCAGTAAAAATGCGGCGGCATCGTGCAAACGAGCACGTAATTGAGCCTCGACATGTGCAGGATCAACGCTGAGCAATTCAACTAATGTGGCGGTGAATGAGCCACCTTTTAAGGTAAAGGCAGGACTTGAGTCTAATAACGAGGAAGCAGAAGAAGTCATGGGCACTAGCAGTACAAAAGTGAGACATGATTGTAACGCATGAACACCACATACCAAGCATGTTCATGCGTAAACCGCAGGTTTATTTATGTGGCTTATTTATGTGATTTAAGCAACGCATTAACCTTATCAATATAGGCTTGTTGCGCCGCTTCTTTGCTCATACCTTTTAAGGCGGCCCAAGCGTCATATTTAGCACGATTAATCATGTCAAACATACCAGGGCGGCTGCCACTGACATCACCCGCTGATGCCTGTTTAAAATGCGCATAAAGCGCCAACATGTCATCATTACTGGGACGCTGAGAGAGTGTTTTCACATCGGCTTGAGCCTGTTCAAATGCGCTCATGTAAAACTCCTGTCGTTATTATTGTGTTGTTTGAATACGTACACTGAACTGTTTATACCGAATTGCTAGCTGCAGGGCTAGCACCTGCTGTTTTTGGGGGCGCAAGGCGTGACTGCTAACAAAGATACACAACTCGGATTTATCGGTATTGGCTTGATGGGCCTACCTCTGTGCAAAAGACTACTAGCGCAGTCTTTGCCAGTTATGGTGTGGAATCGCAGTAGTGATAAAACGCAGCCTTTAGTCGCTCTAGGGGCAACGGCAGCCTGCAGCCCTGCTGATGTGGCAAGTAACACTGATGTATTAATGCTCTGTGTTGCGGATGATGCCGCAGTTGAACAAATTTGCTTAGGTGAAAACGGGATCTTCAGCGCCGCCTCAAAGGATCTCATTATTGTTGATCATTCTTCTATTTCACCCGAACTAACTCGTCGCCTTCATGACAAAGCTAGCGAATTAGGCATTACTTGGATTGATGCCCCCGTATCTGGAGGTGTCACAGGTGCTGAAACCGGTCAGTTGGTCATTATGGCAGGTGGCAACCGACACGCTTTAGATCGCGTAAGCCCAATTTTGAGTGCTTATGCCAAACGAATTACCCATATGGGCGCCAGTGGCGCCGGGCAAGTCAGTAAGTTATGTAATCAGTTGGTGGTTGCTGCCAATAGCTTACTGATTGCTGAAACGGTTGCACTGGCTGAACGCGCGGGGGTAGATGCCAGCCAACTCGCGCCTGCACTAGCGGGTGGTTTTGCCGACTCACTGCCATTTCAGTTAATGGTGCCACGCATGGCAAGTCGCAATTTTGATCCAGTCCAGTGGCGTGTTGCTACTCTAATAAAAGACTTACAAAACGCCACCCAATTAGCAAAGTCTAATGAGCTACACACACCAGTGGCACTCGCAGCCCTAGAGCAGTTAAAGAAACATGCCCAAAGCGGCCATGACAATAGCGATTTAAGCAGCATTATCTTATTGCATGACGCGCTATTGGCAGAAAAAAAGGACACTCCCTAATGCTTCGCTTTTCCGCCAACTTATCACTACTGTTTACCGATCTACCATTACAAGATCGTTTCGCTGCAGCCAAAGCCGCGGGCTTTAATGCCGTAGAAATTCAGTTTCCTTACAGCTTAGACAGCCGCCTGCTGAATGATGAGCTGCAAAAAAATGAGCTGTCACTGGTGCTCATTAACGTTGCTGCGGGCGACTTAATGCAAGGTGGATATGGTTTAGCTGGCATTCCCGGCCGAGAGCAAGCCTTTCGACGGGAAGTATTTAACACCTTGAGTTATGTGCAAGATTTAGACATTCGCTGCATCAATATTTTAGCTGGTCGCCAGCCGCCCGATACCGATTTATCACAATGCCTACACACCTTAAGCGCCAATGCACGTTATGCCGCTGAAGTGTTTCAGTCGGTGGGCATTACCACCACATTAGAAGCGATCAATACTTTTGATATGCCGGATTTTCTAATTAGCAACCCGGTGCATATGGAAGAAATTTTGTCGGTTGCCGACCATCCAACACTAAAAATGCAATTTGACTGTTATCACATGCAGCGCATGGGCATTGATGTGATTAGTAATTTAAAGCACTACTGCGCTCACATTGGCCATATTCAAATAGCCGATGTGCCAGGACGTGGTGCGCCCGGCACAGGCACCATGCCCTATGGCCAAATCTTTGATGTGATCGAACAACTACCCTATAACGGATGGTGTGGCGCCGAGTACCTACCTGGTGAGGCAGGCACCATGGCATCACTTAAAAGCTGGAGCCACTGGCGCCAAAGTTAAGTGTCTGGCGCCTCAAAGCAACGTAAAAATGTTGCCGGCTCTGGACGAACTCTATAGTCGTCGGTGGCATCCACTGCCAACACCCGCCCATTTTCATCAACCGCAATCAGCGTGGGTAATGCAACGTCGAGATCATAACCCAGCACCGCTAAACCTGCGGGAAGACCATCATTTTGCATTAGCCCTAAAGCCTGTGTAGCAGCTAAGTCACGGTCAACGCGAAAATGGATGGGCACGGAAAATTGCTTAGCCAACGCCGCTGTTTTAGCCTGGTTTTGCCCACTAACCAAAACCAGCTCAATACCTTCAGCACTTAACTGCTGATACTGCCCTGCCAATTCACGGATTTGTGCCACACAAAATGGGCACCAGTTACCACGATAAAACAAAAATACTTGGCGCTTACCCGCAAACTCTAAAGTATTGGTCTGTTGACCTTCGATAGTCCACAACGGCAAGTTGGGCAGCACATCTCCGACCTTAATGGCTGTGGCTGAACGATTGAGCTTGCCATACCAAAAGCTATAGAAGACACCACCCAACCAACCCAACGCCGCCAGCATTGGCCACTCCACACCACCGTTGATGCCCGATACAAGCACACCTAAAACAGCCAGTAAACGCCAGCCATGCAACTGCGGCTTAATGCGCGGCACGGGCCGTAGCCATTGCTTCAGGAAAAATACCACCCACACACCATGAGCAATTACTAAGCCAAAACCAGCAAGAAAGCCCTGCGAAACCAAATAAAAGCCGTACAGCGTAAATATGATGGCAACTGTAATAAAGCTCGAAATAAAGGCACTTTTTAACTTGTTATTCATTGTTACTACTAACTCCAATTTACGGCGGCTAATGCATCAGCCAAACGCCCCACTGCGATCACTTCTAAGCCTTCAATACGCTGTCTTGGCAAATTGCCACGCGGCACAATCGCACGGCTAAAACCATGCTTAGCGGCCTCACGCAAACGCTCTTGGCCATTGGGTACAGGGCGTATTTCACCGGATAAACCGACTTCACCAAATACCACGAGTTTGTCATCTAAGGCACGACCTCTTAAGCTCGATGTCACCGCCAACAGCACCGCCAGATCACTACCTGTTTCCAACACCTTAACGCCACCAACCACGTTAACAAAAACATCTTGCCCCAAGGTGGAAACTTCGCCATGGCGATGCAATACCGCCAACAACATCGCCAAACGATTTTGATCCAAACCAATCGCGACACGGCGTGGGTTACTGAAAGCATCATCCACCAAGGCCTGTACCTCGACTAGGAGCGGGCGAGTACCTTCACGGGTAACCATCACAACAGAGCCGGGGATAGCTTGATCGTAGCGCGACAAAAAGATAGCTGATGGATTGGCTACTTCACGTAAGCCGCGGTCGGTCATGGCAAAAACACCCAGCTCGTTAATCGCGCCAAAACGATTTTTTACGGCGCGAATAAGGCGATAACGCGAGTCCGCTTCACCCTCAAAATACAGTACCGCATCCACCATATGCTCGAGTACACGCGGGCCCGCCAAAGCACCTTCCTTGGTGACATGACCAACTAGAAATAGTGCGCAGCCACTTTGTTTGGCATAACGTGTTAACAGTGCCGCCGACTCACGAATTTGTGACACACCACCCGGAGCTGAGGTCAGTGTGTCGGTATAGATTGTTTGAATCGAGTCAACCACCATCACTCGTGGCTGCACAGCTGCAGCGGTGGCTAAAATATTTTCAACCCGTGTCTCGGCCATTAACTGAAGCTGATCCATTGGCAGCTCTAACCGTCGAGCACGTAGCGCAACCTGTGCTAATGACTCTTCGCCAGTAATATATAAGGCTGGTAAATGTTGCGCTAACTGAGTCATGGTTTGCAGCAGAATTGTCGACTTACCGATGCCCGGATCACCACCGATCAAGACCACGGAGCCTTCTACTAGACCACCGCCTAAGACACGATCTAACTCATCCAAACCCGTATGTGTTCGCGCTACCGACTGTGTAGTGACTTCACTTAAGCGCGTCACCGCTCCGACTTCGCCAGCATAACCGACCCGTTGATTCGTTCGGGTAGCACTAATGGGACGCTGTTCAGTTAGCGTATTCCACTCACCGCAGTCACCACATTGGCCAGACCACTTTGATGAGATTGCACCACAGGCTGCGCAAACATAATTAATTTTGGCTGTTTTACTCATGATTGTAATGCTGTTTCCCAAAAAAATGCCCCGCCGTTATCGGGGCGGGGCGCTGCCCGTCGCGCTAGCGGGCAGAGAGCACGGCTTTAGCCGTGTTATTGAAGCACATCAAGAGTGACGCTGCAGTTGAAACTCCGCTGAATTATGCAAAGGATTAATACTGGATGTGTCATCAGCAGCAAAACTTATCTCTTTTAAATCTTCCAACAGATGCCGAATGGACGCTGCCCCCGCATCATCTTTAGAACCTACCAGCAGCAAATATTGTCCGTCTTCGATGGCTTGATGAAACGGTGCCAGCTTATAGTTTTCATGGCTTAAACCCACCATGCCGCCCACCCAAGCACCAAAACAACCAAACAACACCACACACGCAAGCAAAGCCCAAAGCGTGACTGGCACGCCAAAAGGCTGCATCCACATCATTAGGCCGGCAAAGAAAACCCCTGCGAACCCCCCGATAATGACACCACGCTCACCAGAGTGGATAAGATCGGTACGTTCCCAAACCCCTGATACATGCAAGTGATGACGAAACAAGCCTTCCTCATTCCGCCCGATAACACTGTAGGCATCTTCCGGTACGCCTTTTTTTCGTAAGCGCTCAACCGCCATCCGAGTGGACTCGAGTGAAGTCGATAAAAACATTAAGGTATGCATGGCTTGCCTCGCTCAAAAAATAAGCAGCAACACCAATATAGCCCCTAGCCAGCCACTTTGTTAGACAATTTTGATTTAAAAACTAACTAGTTAGACCAAATCGTACTTATGAAACTAGTCGATATAGATACGGCGAGGACGGTGAGTGACACGACAACTCAACTCATAACTGATGGTGCCAGCAAAACGTGCTACCTCATCAATATCCAGCCCATCCCCCCATAACACGACCTCATCACCCACCTGCGCAAACGTTTCGCCCAGATCAACCGTGATCATGTCCATAGACACTCGCCCAACTAAAGCACAACGCTGGCCGTTAATGAGCACAGGCGTACCTGTGCGTGCGTGGCGTGGATAACCATCGCCATAACCAACTGCAACCACCGCAATTTGACTAGCCTGAGTCGCCGTCCATGTAGCACCATAACCGACGGTTTCTCCCGCGCTTACCGACTGAA
The DNA here is from genome assembly GCA_964473955.1 of uncultured Paraperlucidibaca sp. Lineage (GTDB taxonomy): Bacteria > Pseudomonadota > Gammaproteobacteria > Pseudomonadales > Moraxellaceae > Perlucidibaca. Next base: position 19,433 of record CAYYWS010000015.1, read on the forward strand.
TAGCGATCACACGAGAACGCATTGTCATAACAGGCTGCAGCCCAAAAAAAGCGGCGGGCTGATCCACAAATGGCGAGGAACCATAGAGTGCAATGCCAGGGCGCATCCATTCACCTGTTGCTTCAGGCCACGCTAAAACAGCCGCGGAATTAGCCAAGCTATCGCTTAATACTGAGCCTTGCTCGCGGTTTAGGGCTTCGTGTAGCGCCCTAAAGCGGCCAATCTGAGCATCGGTCAGCATACTGTCGAGCTCATCGGCGGCGGCAAAGTGCGTCATTAACCCAATACGGCTAACACTCGCCAAAACATGCAGACGCTGATAGGCACGTAGTGCATCCACGGGGCGCAGCCCCAAACGGTTCATTCCGGTATTAACTTTTAGCCAAACCATTACGGCTAAGCCTTGCAGATCGGCCTCGGTCAATAACTCCACTTGTTCTTGGCTATGCACGACGATCTGCAACTCTGCTTGCGCCGCTTGAGCCAGCTCGTCTGCACTAAAAACACCCTCCATAACAGCAATGGGAGTGCGTACGCCTTGTGCTCGAAGCGCCAGCGCCTCTTCCAAAAAAGCCACACCAAAGCCATCAACAACCGGCGTCAGCCATTCGGCCAGCTGCTTAATACCATGGCCATAAGCATCGGCCTTAACCATTGCCAATAAACGCGCATTGGGCATACAACGACGCAACACCGTCACATTATTTAACAGTGCCGAACGTCGAATAGTGAGGGAACACTCGCGCATAACTCAACTCACTTAATATTGAGATTCCATGTCGCGGTAATACTCCGGCGCCAAGTCCTCAAAACGGGTGTACTTCCCCAAAAAGGCCAAACGAATACTACCAATAGGACCGTTACGTTGCTTACCAATAATGATTTCCGCCGTGCCCGCATCTGGCGACTCCGGGTTATAAACTTCATCACGATAAATAAACATGATGATGTCGGCGTCTTGCTCAATCGCACCAGACTCACGCAAGTCAGACATTACTGGACGTTTATTTGGACGCTGCTCCAACGATCGGTTTAGCTGTGACAACGCAATAACCGGGCAGTTCATTTCTTTTGCTAATGCCTTTAGTGAGCGAGAAATCTCTGAGATCTCATTGACACGGTTGCTTTCCATGCCCGGCACACGCATCAGCTGCAAATAGTCGACCATGATCATGCCAATTCCGCCTTGGTCACGAGCCACACGCCGTGCACGTGTACGCACATCGTTTGGGCTAAGTGATGCGGAGTCGTCAACTAACAGCTTCTGCTCTGACAACATTGAAACGGTTGATGTAAGGCGCGGCCAGTCCTCTTCACCCAACTTGCCAGAACGCACCTTACCTTGATCAATACGACCTAAAGAAGACAGCATACGCATAACAATTTGTTCTGCTGGCATCTCCATCGAGAACACCAACACTGGCAAACCAGACTTCAGCAACACATTTTCAACCAAGTTCATGGCAAAGGTGGTTTTACCCATGGACGGACGTGCCGCCACAATCACCAAGTCGCCTTTTTGCAAGCCCGAAGTGCGGTCGTCCAAATCGGTAAAGCCCGTGCTCAAGCCAGTAATTACATCATCTGACTGAAATAAATGATCAATGCGCTCTAAGGCGCCTGCCAGCAAAGGTCGCAATAACTGGGGACCGCTATTGGTACGTTGTTGCTGCTCGGCAATCGAGAAAATTTTACGCTCAGCTTGATCTAGCACTTCTCGCGCCGTGGCTCCCTGCGGGGTGAAAGCCGTATCAGAGATTTCATTACTAATGCGAATCAGTTGGCGCAGCACTGAGCGCTCACGCACGATATCGGCATAAGCCGCAATATTGGCAGCCGACGGCGTATTACTGACCAACTCACCTAAATAAGCAATACCGCCCGCATTATCGAGCTCGCCTAAGCGCGTCAACGTTTCCGAGATGGTTAAGGCGTCACGCGGATTGTTTTCCACCGCCAGCATAGAAATGGCGCGAAAAACCAAACGGTGATCTCGACGATAGAAGTCAGTCTCGCTAACACGATCAGAAATTTTATCCCAGGCTTGATCGTCCAACATCAGGCCGCCTAACACCGCCTGCTCCGCTTCTAAAGAATGGGGCGGCAGACGCAAAGCAGCCATGGCGTTATCAGCAGCACTCGCAGTATTTGTGGTCATGACTCTTATTCATTAACGTGAAGCGCTAGCTTAGCGCAAAAATCTATTGAACTGAAAAGCAAACAGGGCCCGGATGTTGCCATCCGAGCCCTGTTTT
>CAYYWS010000016.1:0-21492 GCA_964473955.1 uncultured Paraperlucidibaca sp.
AGGGTTCGAATCCATTACTCTCCGCCATTTCATTTGCTGCTAACTGATCGCTCAAAAGCTCAGCAAACAGTACTTGACGGCACCTAGGCGAATCACCATAATTCGCCCCGCTGCAACAAGCGCCCATAGCTCAGCTGGATAGAGCACCAGGCTACGAACTTGGGGGTCGGGAGTTCGAATCTCTCTGGGCGCACCATACAAATCAAAGGGTTAGACGGAAACGTCTAGCCCTTTGTGCTTTCTGAGGTTGGTTTTTAACCTCAATCAAACTCCAGTCGATTAGCCAGCTTTAAAAACTGTTTTTCGTAGTGCCGATTACGTCGCAGCCTTTTCACATTCGCGCGTTTTTCCTGACGTTTATCCACCAGTTTTTCATCAAGGTGGCTTAAGTCAGTTAAGCAGCTAAAGTCATTAGGGCTGTTTCGTTTCATATGCTTAAATGTAATGCGGTTGAACACTTCCTCCATTGAACAAGCGCGGGTCATAGTACGGTGGAGTGGCTTTACAGCACTTTAAAACCAGAGAAATGATATGAAGGAACGACTAAGTCAGGATGTTATTGACGCCTCATTGAGTGAACTAAACAAAGAGTTCCATCATTCATGGGAAATTAAAGAGGGAAAGCTATACACAGAGTTTAAATTTCCCAACTTTGTTTCGGCATTTGGTTTTATGACACAAGTGGCAATTATTGCGGAAAAATTAGACCACCATCCTGAATGGTCAAATGTGTATAACAAGGTGAAAGTATATTTAACAACTCATGACGTAAATGGAATATCCGAGCGAGACTTTGAGTTGGCGTACGAAATCACGAAACTACTCTAGCAAGGTTCCCAACCCATGACCCCAATTTCCAAATGGGCCCCAATACTCACGTTAGCGGGTGCCATTCCTTTTGCCCTGCCAGCTTTGCTTTATCTGTTTGGTATTAGCCAGTTGCCACGATTGGGTGCGCTGCAGCCTATTGTTAGTAGTTATGGTTTAGTGATCTTGTCGTTTATGGCGGGTGTACATTGGGGGCAGGTCATTCATAAGCCGCGCTGGCATCTGTTGCTAATCATTAGCAACGTAATCACTTTAAGCGGCTGGTTTGCATTCTTAATTGGAAATGCCACGCTGCTGTGGTGTGTGCTCATTTTGGGGTTTGTGGCACTGCTATTCGTCGATCGGCGTCTGTTAGCTGCAGACATGATTACACCAGCTTATTGGCGACTACGTATGGCCGTCACCACAATCGTGGTGATCGCGCTACTGGTGTTCTTACTTCGTTGAGCTTAAACCGCGCACCGCGTTTAAAGTGCCTTCAACATGTTTGCCAGGATTAGAGTCGTTTAGTGCGTAACGTACCTTGCCAGTTTGATCGATAACATAAGAAATGCGCGCGGCATAACCGCCACCAAAACTACTGGCAGCATCATATTGCTTGGCGACTTTTAGGCCGACATCAGAGGCCACTGCAAAGCGACCACGGCAATGTGCAACGGAAAACTCTTTTAAGGTATTGATGTCATCACCAGAGATCCCCACAACTGTTGCGTTCATGCGCTCGAATGTGGGAGTTTGATCAGCAAACAGTTTGGCTTCTAAGCTGCAGCCTGGTGTGAAAGCGGCGGGGTAGAAATACACTACCACCGGCCCGCGACGACGTAGAGTTTGACTATCCACTTGAATGATTTCGCCGTTTTTGGCTGCGCTTAAACGAAAGTCTGGCGCTGGCTGACCGACAGCTAACATGGCATGCGCTGGTGATGCGAACAGGCTTAGACCAAGAACAATATAAGCAGATAAGCGCATGTCACTCTCCAGATAATTGCTTATTTAGAAGTATAGGCCTTGCTCATCAGTCTGCGACGAACAAGGCCAAGACAAGCACTGCTGTTATTAGCGCTCGCGCTTTACCACGGGTTTGTCGCGACGCGGCCCACGTGTGGCATCTGGCTTGCGCGGTGGCTGTCCACGCGAGGACTCTGTTTTACGAGGCGATGGCTTGCGAACAGGTGGCTTACGAATCGGCTCAGCCTTGGCATTAGGGTCTACCTCAAAGCCGGGCACCACCACTTTCGGAATCTTTAATTTAATGGTGCGTTCAATCACCGCCAACAATTTCAGCTCGTCTACACAAACCAACGATGAAGCCTCACCACCTGCGCCGGCACGACCGGTACGACCAATGCGGTGCACATAGTCTTCAGGCACGCTGGGTAGCTCGTAGTTGACCACATGTGGCAGGCCGTCGATGTCGATGCCACGAGCTGCAATATCAGTTGCTACTAACACCCGCACACGATTGGCTTTGAATTCACTGAGTGCTTTTTCACGGGCCGCTTGGCTTTTGTTACCGTGAATAGCCATGGCGGTAATGCCGCCATTGGCTAATTGTTCTGCTAGACGATTTGCGCCGTGTTTGGTGCGCATAAATACCAGTACCTGTGACCAGTCGCCATCACGTATCAGCTTTTCTAGTAACTGACGTTTGGCATCACGATTGACTGGATACACGCGTTGCTCAATGCGTTCAACGGTGGTGTTTTCTGGGGTGACTTGTACTTCAGTCGGGTTGCTCAGCAGGCCTTTGGCTAAGTGACGAATCTCGTCAGCAAAGGTGGCGGAAAACAGTAAGTTTTGACGCTGCTTGGGCAGCAGTGCTAACACTCGGCGGATGTCACGAATAAAGCCCATGTCGAGCATACGATCCGCTTCATCGAGTACAAAAATTTCGATACCACCTAGGTCAATATTGCCTTGACCAGCGTGATCCAATAGGCGACCCGGTGTGGCCACCAAAATATCTAAGCGTTCGCGTAGGCGTTTGGTTTGTGGGTTAATGTTGACGCCACCAAACATGACCATGGAGCTTAAATCTAGGTATTTGCCGTAACGGCTAATGCTGTCTTCTACCTGTGATGCGAGTTCGCGGGTGGGTGTTAATACCAAAGCGCGGATGCGAGCACGTTGGCCCGGGTGCAGTGGTTTATTGGTTTTTAAGCGCTGAAGCAGTGGCAAAGTAAAGCCAGCTGTTTTACCTGTGCCAGTTTGTGCTGCGGCGAGTAAGTCGCCACCAGCTAAGACGCAAGGAATCGCATCGGCCTGAATAGGGGTTGGCGTGGTGTAGCCGGCGTCGGTGAGTGCGCGCAGCAGTTCCGGCATAAGGCCGAGATCAGCAAAAGACATGAGTTATTCCGAACAGAGGAGGGGGACATCAGTAGACATTATACGCCTGCTTGCGCTTCTATGCGTCGAATCACTTGCCAGCATACCCAATAGCCACCAATCCCAAAGACAATGGCACCCAAACCATAACCGGCTAATACCCCAATGCTGCCAGCGTAGTGGCTGCCAATCCAAACAAATGGCAATACACCTAGGGTGGCGCGTGACCAGTTTAATAAGGTGGAATAAAACGCTAAGCCTAAGTTGTTAAACACTGCGTTAGCCACAAACACCATGCCGTTAAACATAAAACTCAGCGCGACTACGCGGCAGAAAAACACAATCATTTCACGTGATTCGGCACTGGCATTAAAGGCGCTGGCAATATAATTGGCACTAACGCTCATGATCAGCCAAATCAAGACCACATAAATGATGGTCATTTTTAAGCTAAAGGATACGGTGTCACGCAAACGGTCAAAGCGGTGGGCGCCATAGTTTTGCCCAACAATGGGGCCAATTGCGCCGGATAAGGCAAAAATGACACCAAAGGCCACAGGAATCAGCCGGCCAATAATAGCCCAGCCAGCCACAGCGGCATCACCATGAGTGGCCAGCTCATTGGTCACAAAGGCGTTGCCAAACGGCGTGGCTAGCTGCGTCATAACTGCAGGCAAGCCAATGACCATATAAGGGCGCAAAACATGTTGTATTGCCTCGGGGTCAATACGAAGACTAAAACCATGATGGCGAGTTAAGGCGCGCCAACCGATCCAGACCATAATTAATCGAGCGGTGTTGGAGACAAATGCAGCACCATCTAAGCTTAGGTCTAGACCTAAAATAAACAACGGATCTAATACCGCCGCGATGAGTGCTGGCCCTAGTGTTACCCACATGGCACGACGGCCATCACCAAAAGCGCGCAAGATGCCTGCTAAAGCCATGCCTAAGCCTAACAACGGCAGTGATGGTGTAATCAATAATAAAAAGCGATAGGCAAGCTCAGCGGTGTGGCCACGAGCACCTAACCAATACAGCTGGTGCTGCCATGTGGCGGCAAGAACGACGGCGCTGAGCGACATGATGACGCCCATCAATACCAATGCAGCAGATGCTTGTGTGCGAGCACGTTCGCTATGGCCGCCACCTAGCGTGCGTGAGACGATGGCGGTGCCCGCAATGGCTAAACCAATGGCAAGCGAGGTGACAAAGAACAATAGTGTGCCGGCATAACCTACCGCAGCGGCTAACTCAGCCTCACCAAGTTGAGCAATATAAAAAAGATTAAGTGCATCAACAATGAACAGAGCGACTAGGCCAATAGAGGCAGTTGCCGTCATATAAATTACATGGCGAGAAATGGCACCGCTGGTGAAAACTGCTGTGTTGGCTGTGCTCAAATCATGACCTGTTCGTGAGAAGTTTCATTAGTCACTCTTCAGTGATGGGGTTAATTTTGTTACGCTGACACAGCCGATAAAAATTAAAAAGAGGGCAAGTCGATGCATCGACTCATTTGGGCGGTAATCATACTGGTTGTAGTAGCGCTATTGGCAGGTTTGTGGACTATGTTAAACCCAGCCTGGCAAAAAGCGGCAGTTAACCAAATGACCGAACCTGTGGCAGCGATTGATGCTGTCTGGTCGGTTAATGCACAAGGCCAGGTTGATGGCCCAGCGCTACTGAGCTTGCAACAAGGCCAAGTATTACGCATGCAGATCACTTCAGCAAAAGCAGAAGAGCTGCATGTCCATGGTTATGAGGTGTTGGAAGACTTGCCAGCAGGTGAAACTGTTGCAGTCGATATTTTCTTAGTGCACAGCGGCCGCTTTGAAGTGGAGCTGCATAAGCAACATAAACAATTAACGATTCTTGAGGTAACGCCTAAATAATGCGCCTAGGCCTAATTGCTTTTTTGGTAGTCGTATTAAGCGCTTGTGTGTCGCAACCTAAAATAGTGCTGTTAGGCGAAATTCATGATCATGAGTTAGGTCATCAGGCGCGCTTAGCTTGGCTGCAGCAGGCGCTTGATGACGGTTGGCGCCCTGCGCTGGCGCTTGAACAGTTTGATATCGAGCATCAGGCGCTATTAACTCAAGCGCAGGCGCAATGTGCAGATGACCTAGACTGCATCGTGCAAACGGCCAAGGATTCAGCATTTTGGCCATGGCCTTATTACTACCCCGTGCTGCAGCTTGCAAAGCAGTATCAGTTACCCCTTATTGCCGCTAATTTGTCGCGTACCGATGCATCTAACTTAATGCGCGACGCTAATGCCATTCCTGCTCATATGCCTTGGCTGGCAGACTACTTAAGTGCTGTTGATGATGCATGGTCACAAGCCATGGCCGCCGAGGTTAGGCAGGCACACTGCAATAAACTCCCCGAATCAATCGTTCCTGGTATGGCGCGTGCGCAATTAGCACGTGATGCAGCGATGGCGCATGTACTGAAGCAGCATGCCTCGCGTGGTGTGGTGTTATTGGCTGGTAATGGCCATGTTCGCCGTGATTTGGGTGTGCCGCGCTGGTTGGAGCGTAGTTACGCCATTGGCTTTATTACGGTGGATCAGGACGCTGAGCCGTTTGATGTTGTTGTGCGGCTGCCTAAACACGACCAAGGTGATCCGTGCGCTTTACTTTAAATCAGTTTTTCTGATGCGTTCAGTGGATAAATTCACTATTCATCATGCCTAGCAGCGACTAAAATGCGCGCAGTTTGAAACAACCCACTGTCCAATACGTGAGTGAGTAGCCTTATGTCCGCGTTTGCTAATGAAACCGTTTTGAGTGTGCACCACTGGAACGATACCTTGTTCAGCTTCACCACCACTCGTGACCCCGCATTGCGTTTTAAGACGGGCCAGTTTGTCATGATTGGTTTGATGGTTGATGGCAAGCCGTTGATGCGTGCTTACAGTGTTGTTAGTGCGCATTATGAAGATCACTTAGAGTTCTACAGCATTAAAGTACAAGATGGCCCGCTGACCTCACGTTTGCAGCATTTACAGGTAGGCGACACCTTGCTGGTTAGTCGTAAGCCTACTGGCTCGTTGATTATGGATAACCTCAAGCCAGGCAAGCATTTGTATCTGCTGTCGACAGGCACTGGTTTGGCTCCGTTCATGAGTGTGGTTCGTGATCCTGAATTTTATGAGGCCTTTGATAAGATCATTCTGACGCATGGTGTGCGCTGGAAAAGTGAACTGGGTTATATGGAGCACATCACTGAAGATTTGCCTGAAAACGAGCACTTCGGTGAGTTGGTGCAAGAAAAACTGATTTATTACCCCACCGTGACCCGTGAAGACTTTGATAAACAGGGCCGCCTGACTGATTTGATCGAGTCCGGCAAACTATTTGAAGACATTGGTTTGCCACCACTGAATCCAGCCGATGACCGCATCATGATTTGTGGTAGCCCCAGCATGCTGAAGGATTTGGTGGATATTTTAGAAGCTAAAGGCTTTACCGAAGGCACTAGCCACGCACCCGGTGACTACGTCATCGAGCGCGCGTTTGTGGAAAAATAATCGGTGTCTGGTGTCAGCTGCCAATAATGGCGCTGACACCGCCATCGACCGCTAAAATTTGGCCCGTGATGTGTTTGCCGGCGGCGCTGGCAAATAATAGGGCAGCACCTTTTAAATCCTCCTCATCACCTAAACGTTGTAATGGCACGTTACGCTTCATGGCATCTTCGCCTACTGAGTCAATCAAGCCTTTTGACATTTTGCTGGGAAAAAAGCCGGGTGCAATGGCGTTAACGGTGATGCCGTAGTGGCCCCATTCACCAGCTAGCGCACGGGTAAAGTTAACCACGGCACCTTTACTGGTGTTGTAGGCAATGGTTTTCATAAACACCGGGTTGCCTGCTAAGCCTGCAATCGAGGCGATATTAATAATGCGACCTTGTTTTCGTGGAATCATGCTGGCCTGAGCCACGGCCTGAGCCAATAAAAAATAACCACGGACGTTTAAGTCCATGACTTTATCCCAGGCTTTAGCAGAGTGTGTTTCAGCCGCTTCACCCCAGCTTGCACCCGCGTTATTCACTAAAATATCAATGTCACCCAAATAGGATTTTGCGGCTTGGCATAACGCGCTGATGTCTTCCTCTTTGGCTGCGTCGGCAGCAAACCACTGTGCCGTAATGCCTTGCTGTTGAAGGTGTTGGCAGGCAGCGATTAAGTCATCCTCTTTACGTGAGCTAATCATGATTTTGGCGCCGGCATGACCTAAGGCTTCAGCAATTTGTAGGCCGAGCCCACGGGAGCCACCAGTAATTAGGGCGGTTTTTCCGCTGAGACTAAATAGTTCGAGTGTGTTTTTTTTCATTGTTATATCCCCGATGTTGGCTTGAAAAAAAGCCCCGCAAGTAGCGGGGCTTGTAAAGCAACCTTAGTTCAAATTACTGAGGTAGTTCAATGCCATCGGGTAGTTCAAAGCCAGGAATGCCTGCGCCACCGTCACCACCTAATAACGCTTGAATGCCAGCAATCATGCTTTGCAGCTCACCAAGGTTAGGTGCTTGTGGTGGAATAGACAGTGTGGGCAATGTGCCAGCGATAGCATAGTCGGTTGCAAATACACTGTTAGTGCCCTCAACGCGCTCATCACTCAACACATACTCACCGGCTGGTACATCATAGTAGAACGTCGCTGGCGAAGATTTCAGTGCTTCAGCAGCTGCACCAGCAGGGGCTTGTGAGCCTAAACCTGGCAATGAGCCAATGACATTGTCCACAGCTCTGCCTAGCGTTTCAGTGCCAATATTGTGCCAACGAACGGCCATAATATTGATTTTGCCAGCCCGTACTTCATCGACGCGGTAACCGGCAGTAACGCCTAAACGGTTATCAACCAATGACAGTGGGTTGAGCGACTGGCCATTTAAACTGCCGCTAAACGATACTGGCAGTGGTAGAGGTGAGCTGGGCTGTTCGCTGCTGGCGGCAACACGACGAACATCTAAGTTGCCTTGACGCAGTGCGGATAACAGTGGGCCTAACACACGGCTGGTGCCAACATCGGCTAATGAGCCTTCGCTGACTTGTGCGCCATAGAAGTTCACTTTAGGTGCTTGTGTGGACAGATCGGCTAAACCAGTACCTGGAACCAGTGCTTCAAATCCGGGAATTTGAGCAAAGGGGCTAGCGGCAGTGGCTTCCCGTGGTTTTTGTGCATGTAGTGTGCCCAGTGCGTCATAGACCACTTGGAACAAGTCCATGGCGGTTGCACGAGTTGGGAACTGACCGGCATTGAGTGGATAAGCAAAGGTGTAGCTGGCATCACGTGCTAACACTTTGTCGTTGCTAGTGGTGCTAGTGCTTAAGCTGATGTTCGAACAGCGGCCCAAGGTCACACGAGTACAGGTGGTGGTGAGTGCAATCGAGATAGAGAGTGGTGCTTGAATCACAATCACATCGTTTACGGTGTGCTGATCCAGCGCTGTGGCAATCACAGCATCCACATCGGTGGTGTTGGTGATGGTGAAGCTACGACCTACTGTCATGCCAGAAGTCACAAATGGAGTGAAAGGCTGGCCAGTCGTTTCAGTGTTGTTGTTGATTTTAACGTAATCAGAAATAACACGGATATTGTGTGGCAAAACCCATGGGCCTAAATCAGGTACTGCGTAGGCTGCAACTAGGTATGAAACTGTTGTGCCGATGCCATAAATAGTAAAGATGTCGTTGAGGGACGGTACACCACCATTGCTAGGCGCGAATGGGATGGGCAGTGCTGGCAAACGATCTGTTGGCATTTCACCTGCGCCTGCAGAGGCAAGTGTGCCCATCAGGAATCGCGTTAAGCTTTCAGACATTTCACCCATTTCAGGTGTGCCAGCTTCGCCATTCTCAGCACCAAAATCACGTAAGAACTTCAACACTTCTAACGATAAAGGTGCAGGTAGTTGCTCACCCATAATTAATGCAGTTAGTGCAGCAGCAGCCTCTTCTGGATTTAGAATTGATAAACCGTCGAGTGGGTTCTCAGTATCGCCTGTAGGTAGCCCGGGCAGTGCATCTGGCGCTGCAGGCGGTTGAGCACCCGCAAGAGGAGACTGTGCAAAAAGACTCTGAAATGAACTGGCTAAGCTGGTAAGAGGTGAAGTGATATTGCTAGGTAGTGGCAGTTGGCCAAAGTTAAAACCGGCAAAGGCGATAGCCGCTGCGCCTCCGGCTACGATGACAGCACTTTTAATTGTTCTAGAGGTCATAATTAGGTTCTCTTTGTTAAAGGGAGACGCGGTGTAAGCCTGTAAGCTAAAACACGCTGATGACAGGTTGTTGACAATTAAATACAAGCCGTTACAGAAACACCACTTTTGTTGGTTATTAAGTGTCCGTTTTTGCTGTCACTGATCCTGTAAAAACTGCCATTGGTCGATATCTCGCAAATAGGTGTAAACCATAAATGCGCGCTGTAAGCCTTTGTGAAACTGCCTAGTCTCTTGTTAGACTCGCCCAAACAAGAGAGGAAATAAGTATGTTGAGCTGGTTGCCAAGCCCTGTGCAGGGAACAATTCTGTTGACGCTGTTGGTGCTTAATACCTTGTTTTGGTGTTTCTTTTTATTTTTACTGGTCATTCTCAAAGTGGTGGTACCGGTTCCGAGCTTTCGTCGTTGGGTCTCTTTGGGCCTGACCTGGGTCGCTCAGTCTTGGGCAGCAGGTAATTCATTGGCGGTTAAGCATTTATTGGGCGTTCGGTGGGATGTGCGTTTGCCTGAAGGCATTGACCCTAATGGCCAGTACTTAGCTTGTGCAAATCACCGCAGCTGGAATGATATTGTTGCGCTGATGTTTGCGTTTGGTCGTCGTGCGCCATTCTTTAAGTTTTTTCTTAAACAAGAGCTTATTTGGGTACCAATTTTAGGTGTTGCCTGGTGGGCTTTAGACTATCCGTTTATGAAGCGTTATAGCCGAGAAGAAATTGAGCGCAACCCTGCCTTAAAAGGTAAAGACATGGAAACCACACGTAAGGCCTGTGAAAAGTTTATTGATCAGCCGGTGATGGTGTTGAACTTCTTAGAAGGAACTCGATTTACCCCAGCCAAACATGCGGCTCAGCAGTCCCCGTTTCAGCATTTATTAAAACCTAAGTCAGGCGGTTTAGCGTTTGCCACTGCGGCCTTTGGTGAACGTGTAAATTCATTGGTGAACATCACTATTGCCTATCCTTCTGGAACCGGCGGTTTGTGGAGTCTGTTATCAGGCCAAGTGAAAGAAGTGGTGGTTCATGCAGAAACCATCACTATTCCACATGAGTTTTATGATGGTGACTATGAGAATGACCCTGAATTCCGCAAGCGTTATCAGGCTTGGGTGTCAGGCTTATGGACGCAAAAAGATCAGCAAATTGGGCAGATATTAGCAACGTACGAGGCAGCTAAATGACGTCACTTGCCGCTTGGCATACACGTGGTCAGTTTCATGACAGCATAACTGGCCGTATGTTTTACGTGCGTGAAGGCAAAGGCGAGCCGCTGCTGATGCTGCATGGTTTTCCAACCGCTTCATGGGATTGGCATAAGGTGATCAATGAGCTGAGCCAGCACTTTGACTGTATTGCTCCAGACAAGCTCGGTTATGGCTTCTCAGATAAACCGGAGTCTGCGGATTATTCGGTTTCGTCACATTTAGATCGTATTTTGCATCTGCTAGAGTCATTAGGCATTCAAAGCGTATCGGTATTGACGCACGATAACGGGAATAGTTTGACGCAGGAGTGGTTGGCTCGGCAGTTGGCGAGTCCGGATGCACTCCCGGTTAAAATAACGAAAGTGTGCTTTCTGAATGGTGGTTTGTTTCCTGAGACACACCGTGCCCGTTTGGGGCAACGATTGCTGCTGAGTCCTGCTGGTCGTGCGCTGGCATTTGTCATGCCTAAGGCATTGTTTGTGAAAGGCATAACAGAGGTGTTTGGCAAGAGCACTCAGCCTTCTGCACTAGAGCTTAATAGTTATTGGTTATTACTAAACTTGCAGCAAGGTCAGAGGCTTTTACATCGTCATATTCGCTATATTCGTGAACGCCAGCAGCAACGTGAGCGTTGGGTGGGTGGTTTGGCCAATACCGATATACCGTATTTTTTAATCGACGGTGTGCAAGACCCTGTTTCCGGTGGTCATATGGTGCAGCGTTTTAGGCAGCTACTGCCCAACCGCGTGGCGGTAGAGTTGGATTGCGGTCATTTTCCACAAATGGAAAAACCCACTGAGGTGGTTGCGGCTATTCGTGAGCATTGGCAATTGGCCTAAATTTCAATTTACAAAATAGGTGTTTTTTTATGCTGTCGTTGGAAACGATGTTCTTAGGCAATAGTTTGCAGGCTTGGGCCACCGCTATTGGTTTGGCGCTGATCATCAACTTGGTGATTGGCGTGGGTCGTTGGTGGGTATTAAAGTATTTTGCCGTGTTTGCCGCTAAAACGCCGACAGGTTTTGATGATGCCCTTGTAGCCATGGCTCGGCAGACCAAGCAATGGCTTGTGTTTGGTGTCACTTTATTTGTGGGTACTAAATATTTAGAGCTAGATGCGCGTGTAGCTGAGTACTTTGTAAAAATCGCTACGATTGCACTTTTCTTGCAAGTTGGCTTGTGGTTGTCCGCGGGCATGAACTTTTGGGTCAATCGCTACCGTCATAACAGCATGAATACAGATGCGGCAGCTACCACGAGTTTGGCGGCCTTTAGTTTCGTCGGCAAAATGGTGCTGTGGAGCCTTGTGCTCATGCTCATGCTCAGTAATTTGGGCATTGATGTCACGGCCTTGGTTGCGGGTTTGGGTGTGGGTGGCATTGCGATTGCATTAGCCGCGCAGAATATTTTGGGTGATTTGTTCGCAAGCTTGTCGATTGTTATTGATAAGCCATTTGTAGTGGGTGACTTTATTGAGGTGGATACCTTCATTGGTACGGTGGAGCATGTTGGCCTAAAAACGACACGTATTCGAAGCAATACCGGTGAGCAGATTGTTATTTCAAATAGCGACCTGCTTAAAACCCGAATTCGCAACTACAAACGCATGGAAGAGCGTCGTATTTTGTTCCGTTTTGGCGTGATTTATCAAACACCTGCATCAAAGCTCAAAGACATTACACGTATTGTGCAGAAAATCATTGATGACCTTGATGCTACACGCTTTGATCGTGCTCACTTTGTTCAGTTTGGTGATTCATCATTAGACTTTGAGGTGGTGTACTGGATGTTGAATCCGGAGTTCATTGCCTTCCGTAATGCACAGCAAGAAATCAATTTGCAGTTGTTTGAACGCTTTACCGAAGAAGGTATTGAGTTTGCTTATCCCACACAGACCTTGTTTGTTGAAAAGCTAGGTCGAGATGCGGCCTCTGAAGAAGCCGCAGCCGCGACTTAATTAAGCTGTTGCGCATGATGGGCTAAGTGATCGGCCATGAAGCTACTAATAAAATAGTAGCCATGGTCGTAACCCGCATGTCTTCTTAGTTGCAGCGGTTGCTCTACCGCGTGGCACACACGCTCTAACTGATCTATTTCTAATTGCTCTGCTAAAAATTGATCAGCGAGACCTTGATCGACCAATAGTGGAGGACAGCGTCGCCCCGAGGTGAGTAGGGCGCAGCTGTCGTGTAATGCCCAAAGCTCACGGTCATCCCCTAAGTAGCCGCTAAACGCTTTTTGACCCCAAGGGCACTCCATGGGCGCAGCGATTGGTGCAAAGGCAGAGACCGAGTGAAACTTATCTGGATGCTTTAATGCCAAGGTGATGGCGCCATGGCCACCCATGGAGTGACCAAAAATACCAACACGTTTTGCGTCGGCTGGAAATTGGGCTAACACCAAGGGTAGCAACTCGCTGGTGATGTAACTTTCCATGCGGTAATGCTTAGCCCAAGGTGCTTGCGTGGCATCTAAATAAAAGCCGGCACCCACACCAAAATCCCAATTACTGCTTTCACCTTCAATATTGGCGCCACGTGGGCTGGTATCTGGACTCACTAAAATTAAGCCGAGCTCAGCTGCAAGTCGTTGAGCACCCGCTTTAATCATGAAGGTTTCTTCGGTGCAGGTAAGCCCTGCTAAGTAAAACAATACCGGGCGCTTTTGTGGTTTTTCACCAACACAGGCCGGTGGTAAAAATACCGAGAAGCGCATGGGCAAACCGATCACCGTGGAGTCATGCTCAAGGTAGAGCTGTTGGCCCTCAAAGCAGCGGTGTGAGCTGCGAGTAGTTAGCGTTGTCATACTTAAAACTCAACCACCGAGCGAATGGATTCGCCAGCCTTCATTAGGCGAAAACCTTCGTTAATATCTTCGAGTTTGAGCTTGTGGGTGATTAATGAATCAATATTGATTTTGCCTTCCATATACCAGTCGACAATCTTGGGCACATCGGTACGGCCACGTGCACCACCAAAGGCAGAACCTTCCCATTTGCGACCTGTCACTAATTGAAAGGGGCGAGTGCTGATCTCTGCACCAGCCTCTGCTACGCCAATAATAATGCTGCGGCCCCAGCCTTTATGGGTGCACTCCAGTGCGTCACGCATAACTTGGGTGTTGCCAATACATTCGAAGCTATAGTCAGCGCCGCCATCGGTGAGTTGAATGATGGCATCAACAATATTGTCGTGATCTTTGGGGTTTAAGAAGTGCGTCATGCCAAATTCACGTGCTAACTTTTCACGCTCTGGATTGAGATCGATGCCAATGATTTTTCCTGCGCCGACCATCTTGGCACCTTGCACCACATTCAGGCCAATGCCGCCCAGGCCGAACACAACAACATTAGCGCCGGCTTCAACTTTGGCCGTAAACAAGACAGCACCTAAGCCGGTGGTGACGCCACAGCCGATATAACAAACTTTATCAAACGGGGCGTCTTCGCGGATTTTAGCCAAGGCAATTTCAGGTACGACAATGTAGTTAGAAAATGTTGAGGTGCCCATGTAATGAAACAGGTCTTGCCCATTGAGCGAAAAGCGGGAAGTGGCATCCGGCATTAGGCCGCGACCCTGAGTGCTGCGAATGGCTTGGCAAAGGTTGGTTTTTTGCGATAGGCAGAATTTGCATTCACGGCATTCTGGCGTGTAGAGCGGAATGACATGGTCACCCTTGCGCAGTGATTTCACGCCGGGCCCAACATCAACCACAATGCCTGCACCTTCATGGCCTAAAATTGCTGGAAACAAACCCTCGGGGTCGGCGCCAGATAAGGTGTAGTAGTCGGTGTGGCAAATACCGGTGGCTTTAATTTCGACGAGTACCTCACCTGCTTTGGGACCGGCTAGGTCAACTGTTTCGATCGTGAGTGGTTGGCCAGCTTTCCAAGCAACGGCGGCGCGAGTTTTCATTGAGGTACTCCAAGTGAGTTAGGCAGGTAAGCAACATAACAAGACCATGCGCTGCCGTCACCGCAACAAGGCGTTATTTCGACAAAAGTGTGGTTTCACCGAGTAAGAAAGCTTGGTTGGCACGTGCTTGTTCTGCCAAGTAGCTAGCCACACCAGTCACTCGCTTCAGCCGTCGCAGGTCTTCACTGTAAGACATCCAAAACTGTCTAATCACCGATAGCTCATTTGCCAGTACCGGCACTAAGCGTTTGTCGTCAGCGACGATGAAGTCTGGCAAAAAAGCCAGCGCGCGACCTTGCAGGGCAGCTTGGTGTTGCGCCAGCACACTGGTGCTGCGCAAGGGGCTGTGGGCATTAGGCAGTGCTTCATCTAGATAGAGTAGTTGTGCACTAAAAGCCAAATCCGGCACATAGTTAATATAACGATGCCCTGTTAAGTCTTCGCGTTTTTGAATAGGTGGGTGTTGGCTTAAGTACTCGGGTGTTGCATACAAGGACAGTTTGTAGTCACACAGTTTGCTGCAAACATAAGGTCCGCGCGCTGGCCGCTCTAGGGTAATGGCAATGTCAGCCTCTCGACGTGACAAGCTGATGAAGTGCGGCACAGGTAGTACATCAATAGCGATATTGGGATATTGCTCTTGAAAGGCCACCATTTGTGGAATTACAAAATAACTGCCAAAAGCCTCAGTGCAGCCAATACGTACTAAGCCCGAGAGCGCGCTACCGGTGCCGGATACTTGCTCGCAGGCAGCCTGCATGGCGCCTTCCATGGCTTCGGCATGGCTTACTAACTGCTGACCATCTTGGGTTAGGGTGAAGCCGGTACTGCGTGACTTATCAAATAATAAAGCGCCCATGGCTTCTTCTAAGGCACGAACACGTCGGGCGACAGTGGTGTAATCCACATTAAGTCGCCGGGCGGCTGCGCTTGCTGTGCCTGCGCGTGCAACCTCCAAGAAGATGCGAAGATCACTCCAGTCCGGTATTTTGTTAGTATTTTTATGCATATTAAATAAGAAATATTATGAGTTCATAATGCATTTTAACCTATGTATGCTGATCACAATGGCTACTTCCCTCATTAAAGGTTGATTCTCATGACGCAAGCAAATGTCCCTACCGTTAAGCTTTTGATTAATGGCGAATTTATTGAGTCCAAAACGACACAATGGCGCGATGTGATTAACCCAGCAACTCAACAAGTGTTGGCGCGTGTGCCGTTGGCAACAGAGGCAGAGTTAGCAGCTGCAGTAGCCAGTGCTAAGCAAGCATTTAACACATGGCGCAAAACCCCGATTGGGACTCGTGCTCGCATCTTTTTGAAATATCAGCAGTTAATTCGTGAAAATATGGCGGAAGTGGCCGCTATTTTAACGGCCGAGCAGGGCAAAACTCTGCCAGATGCTGAGGGTGATATTTTTCGCGGACTGGAAGTAGTCGAACACGCCGCCAATATTGGCACGCTGCAAATGGGCGAAATGGCTAATAACGTTGCCGGTGGTGTTGATACTTATACTTTGCAGCAACCCTTAGGTGTCTGTGCCGGTATTACCCCATTTAATTTCCCTGCCATGATCCCGTTATGGATGTTCCCAATGGCCATCGCCTGCGGTAACACCTTTGTGTTGAAGCCATCGGAGCAAGACCCGATGAGCACTATGCGTTTGGTTGAGCTGGCGGTAGAGGCAGGTATTCCAGCGGGTGTGTTGAATGTGGTGCATGGTGCTGAAGACATTGTTAACGGCTTATGTGACCACCCCGATATCAAGGCCGTTTCCTTTGTTGGTTCTACTCGTGTGGGTACACATGTCTACAACCGCGCCACCCAAGCCGGTAAACGTGCGCAATGCATGATGGGGGCTAAAAACCACGTTGTGGTATTGCCAGATGCACCCAAAGAGCAAACCTTAAATGCCTTGGTGGGTGCTGGTTTTGGTGCTGCTGGTCAGCGCTGCATGGCTTCCTCTGTCGTGGTGCTGGTGGGGCAAGCACGAGAGTGGATTGATGAAATCGCGCAGCGTGCCACTACGCTCACAGTTGGAGCTGGTCATGAAAAAGGAGTGGAAATTGGCCCGGTGATTTCATGCGCCGCACGCTCACGTATTGAGAGCTTAATTGCGACCGGTATTGAAGACGGTGCGCGCTTAGTACTCGATGGTCGTAACCCTAAGGTGGCGGGTTATGAACAAGGTAATTTTGTTGGCCCAACATTGTTTGCTGGAGTGAAACCAGGCATGCGTATTTATGACCAAGAAATTTTTGGCCCCGTGTTATGCATTGTTGAAGTAGATACTCTTGATGAAGCCATTGCGCTGATTAATGCCAACCCGAATGGCAATGGCACCGGTATCTTCACTCGTTCTGGTGGAGCTGCCCGTCATTTCCAAGAAGAAATTGATGTGGGTCAGGTGGGTATTAATGTGCCGATTCCCGTGCCAGTGCCACTATTCTCCTTTACTGGATCGCGTGGTTCTAAGCTCGGTGATTTGGGCCCTTATGGCAAACAAGTGGTGATGTTCTACACCCAGACTAAAACAATCACTACCCGTTGGTTTGATGAAGATGCGGTGAGCACCGTCAACACCACCATTAGCATGCGTTAACGGAGACTGTGGTGAACTTTGAGTTAAACGAAGATCAGTTGGCTTACCAAAAACTGGCGCGTGATTTTGCGACTAAGTCGTTAGCGCCGTTTGCGGCTGAGTGGGATGCCAACAGCGTGTTTCCAGTAGACGTGTTGCGCGAAGGTGGTCAGTTGGGCTTTTGTGGTTTGTATTCGCCAGAAAGCTGCGGTGGTCTGGGCTTGAGCCGGCTGGATTCGGCCTTGGTGTTTGAGGAGCTTGCCGCCGCTGACCCTTCAACGGCAGCCTTTTTCACCATTCATAATATGGCCACTTGGATGTTGTGTAGCTGGGGGCAAGCAGCACTAACCGCCGAGGTTGGGCCTAAGTTAACCAGTGGTGAACATTTAGCTTCTTATTGTTTGACTGAGCCGGATGCAGGCTCTGATGCGGCCAATTTAAAAACCTCGGCCAAGCGTGATGGCGATGATTACGTTTTAAATGGTGCTAAGGCTTTTATTTCTGGGGCGGGTAGTACCGATTGGCTGGTGGTTATGGCGCGTACCGGTGTTGCTGGCGCAAAAGGCATTACCGCATTTGCTGTGCCTGCTGATGCAGCCGGTGTTCGTTACGGTAAAAAAGAAGAAAAAATGGGTTGGAACAGCCAACCTACAGGCGCCATTTTTTTTGACCAAGTACGTATTCCGGCCAGCTATCGCTTAGGTGAAGAAGGCGAGGGCTTTCGTATCGCCATGAAAGGTTTGGATGGTGGACGTATCAATATTGCGACCTGTTCGGTGGGTGCGGCGCAAGGTGCTTTAAATGCGGCACAACGTTATTTGGGGGAGCGTAAACAGTTTGGCCAAGCCTTGAGTCAATTCCAAGCGCTGCAATTTAAGTTGGCTGATATGGCAACTGAATTGGTCGCGGCTAGACAAATGATACGTTTGGCTGCCAGTAAGTTAGATGCGGCAGCAGCGGATGCCTCGGTCTATTGCGCCATGGCCAAACGCTTTGCCACCGATGCTGGTTTTAATATTTGTAACGACGCCCTGCAGCTGCATGGCGGTTATGGTTATTTACGTGACTACCCACTAGAGCGATTGTTGCGTGACTCGCGCGTGCATCAAATCTTAGAGGGTACCAACGAAATTATGCGGGTGATTATTGCGCGGCGTTTGCTCGAGCCTGACGCTACTGATCACATTCGTTAATCAATAATAAAAAGGACAGACAAATGACAGATCACATTGCATTTATTGGGCTTGGCAATATGGGTGGCCCGATGGCCGTGAACCTGCATAAAGCAGGCTTTAGTGTCACCGCCATGGACTTGTCACAAGCCGCTCGCGAGAAGGTTGCGGCAGAAGGGGTGGCGGTGGTGGCGACAACAGCCGATGCCATTCGCGGTGCCAATGTGGTCATTTCCATGCTGCCTGCCAGTCGTCATGTGGAAAGTTTGTACTTGGGTGACGGTGCAGCCAATCAAGGTTTGTTGGCTGACTTAGCCAACGGCACACGCATTATTGATTGCAGCACGATTGCACCCGCCAGCGCACGCAAGGTAGCCAGCACTGCTCAGGCTTTAGGTTTGTCGATGGTCGATGCACCGGTGTCCGGTGGTACCGCTGGTGCTAGCGCTGGCACCTTAACGTTTATGGTGGGTGGTGATGAAGCCTGTGTGGCCGCAGCGACGCCTTATTTAAAAGCCATGGGCAGCAATATTTTTCATGCCGGAGCCAATGGTGCCGGCCAAGTTGCCAAAGTTTGTAACAACATGCTGCTTGCCATTCATATGATTGGTTCAGCAGAGGCACTTAATTTAGGTGTTAACAACGGCCTAGACCCTAAAGTATTAGCTGACATCATGAAGCAAAGTTCAGGTGGTAACTGGACGCTGGAGAAGTACAACCCTATGCCGGGTGTAATGGAGGCAGTGCCTGCATCTAGGGGTTATAGCGGTGGCTTTGGTACCGATTTAATGCTGAAAGATTTGGGGCTTGCTGAGGAAGCAGCTTTGGCCAGTGGCTCACCGATTCCATTGGGCGGATTGGCTCGTAATTTATACGCTGCACATAGTGCAAGCGGCTCTGGTGGCTTAGACTTCTCCAGCATCATCAAACTTTTGCAGAGGTCGACATGACACTAGAGATTCCCAGCGTAAAAGATCAAGTCAGCAGCGAGGAGTGGCAGCTGCGCTGTGATTTGGCGGCCTGTTATCGTTTAGTGGCAGCTTATGGCTGGAGTGATCTGGTGTTCACGCATATCTCGGTGCGTATTCCGGGGCCAGAACATCATTTTCTTATCAATCCCTATGGTTTGATGTTTGATGAGATTACCGCCTCATCTTTGGTTAAAGTCGACCAGCAATGCAATAAAGTGATCGAGTCACCATTCCCCGTGAATCCTGCGGGTTTTGTGATTCACAGTGCGGTGCATGAGGCACGTCCTGACGTGCAATGTGTATTGCATACCCACACCCGTGCAGGTGTTGCGGTCAGTGCGCAAGCGGCAGGGGTGTTGCCGATTTCCCAGCAGTCAACCTTTGTGCTGGCGTCACTGGCCTATCACGACTATGAAGGTGTGGCATTTCGCCCGGATGAAAAGCCGCGCCTGCAGGCTGACCTTGGTCAAGCGAACTTCTTGATGCTGCGTAACCATGGTTTGTTAACCTGTGGTGCCAGCATTGCCGATGCTTTTTTAAACATGTATGTGTTTGAAAGCACCTGTCAGATTCAACTATCAGCGCAAGCGGGTGGGGAGTTAACACAAGTTGATCCGCAGATTGTGGCCGGTGTTGCTGAAGCGATGCGGGTACAAACCAGCGGGCTAGGTGGTGCGTTTGTGTGGCCTGCGCTGCTTCGTAAGTTACAGCGCATGGGTGCCAACTATTTGGACTAACCGTCTGTTTCGCTGTCGATTTCAGGTATGGGCAGCGTGACCTTCACTAACTGAATAACATTGTCACGCACCTGCTCAATGCGAATGCTAAAGCCAAACAGAGACACTTCAGTGCCTTCATCTGGTAGCTCGTCTAAGGCACTAACGATGAGGCCACTGAATGTGGTGGCTTCTTCGGTTGGCAGGTCCCAACCTAGGCGACGGTTTAAGCTGTGCACTGCAATGCGGCCGTCAATGGTCCAGCTGCTATCGCCTTGTCGATCAATTCGGCGGGCATGCTGTGCGGGCTCCGTGGTGAACTCACCCACAATTTCTTCCAAAATATCGGCCAAGGTGACTAAGCCGACAATGTCGCCGTACTCATTGACCACTAAACCAATACGACGTTGCAGGCGCTGAAACTCCACCATTTGTTGTGGTAGTCGAGTCGACTGAGGAATGTAATAAGGCTTAAACATGGCTTTTTCTAGCCACTCTAGTGTCATTGTTTCTTGGTCTACATTGATCAACTTACGTAGGTTCAAAATGCCAACGACGTTGTCTAGGCTGTCGCGATACATAATTGCACGGCTATAGGGGTAGGCTTGAACCTGTTCAATCACTTCCGCTAGTGAGCAATTGAGGTCGATGCCGCGCACTTCATTACGCGGCACCATAATGTCTTCAACAGTTGCCTGCTCTAAGGTCAGCACGTTCAGCAGCATCTGCCGGTGACTCTTGGGAATTAAGCTGCCGCCTTGTTCTAACAAAGTGCGTAGCTCGTTTTGCGAAAGATCATTATTACTGGTTGCCGATGAATTAACCCCAAATGGCTTCAGGACAACGCTGGCCAAAGCGTTAATCACGCGCACAACGGGATATAACACTTTAAGTAATGGGTATAAAACAAAGGCAGCCGGAAGGGCCACGCGCTCTGGTTTTAAGGCAGCCAATGTTTTGGGGGCGACCTCGGCAAAAATCAGCACAACAACGGTCAGGAACATGGTGCCAATGAGTACGCCGGAATCACCCGCGATACGAATGAAGGCAACCGTTGTTACCGCCGAGGCCATAATGTTGACAAAGTTATTGCCTAACAAAATCAGACCAATTAAACGCTCAGGTTTTTCTAGCAGCTTTTGTGCTAACTGGGCACCTTTGTTGCCCTCGCTGGCTAAGTGCATCAAGCGGTAGCGGTTGATGCTCATCAACGCTGTTTCAGATGCCGAAAAACAAGCAGAGAAAACTAAAAGAACCGCAAGCAGGGAAAATAAGAAGGGTAGCGATAACGCGTTCATGCAAAAGCAACAGTGGCCATAAGGACCTTCATTATAGGTCTAATTGCTCGGTTGCGCGTATAACGAACAACTTTATTCGTCCTGGTGAAAAAATCTACGTATCGCTAAAAGCTTTGCCTTGAGCGGGTTTCACGTGTTTCACCCAAGTTTGTTCACGGACTTGTCCACAGACACTGGGGATAACTTAACGCAGTAAAGTTGTTTACACTTCAGTTAATTCAGTGCATAGAGACTGTTATGAATAATAAGAAATATCG
>CAYYWS010000017.1:0-19393 GCA_964473955.1 uncultured Paraperlucidibaca sp.
CAAATTTTTATCAATGATCAATCCATCGGCGGCTGCGATGACCTGTTTGCACTCGAGCGTGCGGGTCGCTTAGACGCACTCATTAATCAATAAAAAAGGAACTCATCATGTCAGAAGCCACCGAAACTCAATTTGCCCTGCAACGTGTTTACTTAAAAGATGTCTCTTTCGAAGTACCGGGCGCACCCAAAGTGTTTCTGCAGCAGTGGCAACCAGAAGTAAATATTGATCTAAACACCAGTGCAGAACGCCTAGAAGACGGCCGTCATTTTGACGTTACCTTGGCACTGACCGTAACTGCACGCAACGAAGGCCAAGTTGCTTTCTTAGTAGAAATCAAGCAGTCAGGCATTTTCCAAATTGAAGGCGTTGCAGATGCTGAGTTAGGCCCACTACTTGGCTCGTATTGCCCAAACTTGCTGTTCCCCTTTGCGCGCGAAGCCATTTCAGACATCGTTGGCAAAGGTAGCTTCCCTCAGCTACTGCTACAACCCATTAATTTTGATGCAGTGTATTCGGAAACAATGCGCAAGTTGGCTGAAGCCGAAACTACAGCCTAAGTGCTTAACTGGCGCCAGTAAAACCTTGCTGGCGCCAGCCCTCATAAATCATCACCGCCACACTATTCGACAAATTCAAACTACGACTTTGTGGCAACATTGGCATCCGCAGCTTGTTTTCCTCGGCAAACTCGGCCAACACCGATGCTGGCAAACCACGACTTTCCGGGCCAAACACCAATACATCGCCTGACACAAAGGCCACATCAAAGGCACCTGTTTTTCCCTTAGTGGTGCAGGCAAACCAACGCCTATCTGCTAATGCCAATCGCGCTGCAGCCCAGTCTTTATGCACTTTTACTTGTGCCCACTCGTGATAATCCAAGCCTGCGCGACGTAGGCGGGCATCATCTAAAACAAAGCCCATAGGTTCAATTAAATGTAATTGCGCCCCAGTGTTGGCACAAAGCCTTATAATATTGCCGGTATTTCCTGGAATTTCCGGCTCATAAAGCACGATATCGAGCATAGATTGCCTGTTAGCTAACAAAAAGTGACATGATTTTACCTAAGGACTGTCAACTTGCGTCCCTAGTTCTCGTTTTGTCTGAAGATAATGATTTAGCTCTTCTCATTAAAAGCGTGGACGAATAACATCATGGAACTTGTCGCTGACGCATCTCTCGCCTATGGTGTGCCGATCAGAAAAAAGGTAACACCCATGACTGCCAGTCGCCCAGCCCCCAATTCAATGGAGGCGTTTTTACGTGATGTTAGCCGTCGCGCCAGGCTAACGGCTGAGTTAGCCACGCGTGATCGCGAAGCCGCTCAAGATATTGTGCAAGAAGCCATGCTGACATTGGTCAGCAAATACGGCAAACACGACCCTAGCAGCTGGGGCCCATTGTTTCACCGTATTTTACATAGTCGCATGATGGACCATTTCCGACGTGAGACTCGCCGCCGTAAATGGATGACGTTTCTTGACCCGATTGATGAAGACGGTGAAGACGACCCGATTCAACATCTGCCCGAAACAGTAGACAGCAATCCCATGACGCTACTACAACGTGCAGACAATATGGATGTTGTATTAGAAGCTGTTGGTGCACTTCCCATGCGCCAACAACAGGCTTTTTTGTTGCGCGCTTGGGAAGGCTATGACACCGCGCAAACAGCCGAGATCATGGGGTGTGCCGAGGGCAGCGTGAAAACTCACTATTTCCGTGCACTGAACGCAATTCGCGCTCGCCTAGGCGATGTTGGTACCACTGCGGAGGATTTAACATGAAACATGAATTAACGTTAGAAGAGGCAAGACTAGCCGCTCGCGTTGCTGCCACACTTAATCGTGCGGCCCAAGAAAAAACCGATGCCGACTGGGACAACCATGTTGACCTGATCGTCACGCAAGGCAACCTAATGCATCAGCGCCATCGTCGCCGTCAGGTATCTGCCGGCCTAGCGCTAGCGGCTAGTGTTGCCTTTATGGTGGCTCTACCCAACGGCTGGCTAATGAAAACCAGCAGCCAAGTTGTCAGCACGGGCACTCACAGCAGCATTGAAGCGCAGTTATTAGAAGAGATGGATTGGCTGTTGTCGATGGAGGAAGCCTCACGTGCCGCTCTTTAAGCGCTGGTTACAGCACAGTGGCAAGGCGTTTGCCTTATTGCTGACGCTTGGCCTTGCCACACCTGCTTTTGCCATTGAATGGCATGAGCTCAGTGATGAGCAAAAAACCATGATGGGAGAGTTCGCATCACGCTGGGATGATATGCCGGTCGAACGCCGAGAGCGCATGTTAGATCGCGCAGAACGCTGGCAAGCAATGCCTCAATCTCAACGTGAGGCCGTGCGTGAACGCTGGAATGAAATCAAACAGTTCCCACCTGAAGTGCGCCAAGTATTACGTGAGCGCTGGGAAGCTATGTCACCGGAAGAGCAGCGCGAAGCGGTGCGCAGCTGGAAAGTCCGTAAGCTAGAACAGCGCTGATGCCCTCAGCGCTGTTTATTCACCGTCCTCATCTTCAATTTGTAGACCTAACTCTTTAATTTTTCGAGTTAAGGTGTTTCGTCCCCAGCCTAACACCACGGCCGCATCACGACGACGACCGCCCGTATGCTGCAATGCCTCCATGATCAATGTGCGTTCAAATACTGGCGCGGCAACATCCAATAATGCTGGCGCCGAAGTATTACGCAGCATACCTCGTGCCCACTGCGCTAACGCATGCTCCCAGTCTTGGGCCACAACTTGCGGTGAGTCCATTGGCTGATCCAACAGCTCTGGCGGCAAATCAGACACCAGCACTTCGCGGCTAGAAGCCATTACTGTCAACCATCGACAGCTATTTTCTAACTGTCGCACATTGCCGGGCCAGGGCAGCTTTTGTAAATACGCTGCTGCTTCAGATGTCAGTGTTTTTGGCTCAACTTTTAATTCCTGTGCGGCACGCTTCATAAAGAAATCTGCTAAACGCGGAATGTCTTCTTTACGATCACGTAGCCGTGGAATATGAATGCGAATAACGTTTAGACGGTGATACAAGTCTTCGCGGAACTTACCGGCAGCCACTAACTGCTCTAAGTTTTGGTGGGTGGCAGCAATAATGCGCACATCCACTCGCACTGGAGTATGACCACCAACCCGATAAAACATGCCATCGGCCAACACCCGCAACAATCGTGTTTGGGTATCGATCGGCATATCACCAATTTCATCAAGGAATAAAGTACCGCCATCGGCCTGTTCAAAACGGCCGACACGCTGATTACCGGCTCCGGTAAAAGCGCCTTTTTCGTGACCAAATAACTCACTTTCCATTAAGTCTTTCGGAATTGCCGCCATGTTCAGCGCAATAAAAGCCCCTTTGGCGCGTGGCGAATGTTGATGAAGGGCACCTGCCACCAACTCTTTACCCGTTCCCGATTCGCCATTAATTAACACCGTAATATTTGAGCTGCTCAAACGACCAATGGCTCGAAATACCTCCTGCATGGCAGGGGACTCGCCAATAATACCCGTGCTTTTTGCTGTCTCTGATAATGCCGATGCGGCTGGTGTACTTTGCTCTTCAAAGTGAGCGATAGCACGCTGCACCAAGGCCACCGCCTCATCAACATCAAATGGCTTAGGCAAATACTCGAAGGCACCACCTTGATAAGAGGCCACTGCAGAGCTGAGATCCGAGTGTGCGGTCATGATAATGACGGGCACATCGTTATAAGTTTCTTTAATTTTGGCCAAGAACTCGAGACCATCGATGCCCGGCATACGAATATCAGTCACGATCACCGAAGGCTTAACCTGACCTAACTGCGCTAACGCTGAGCCAGCCTCCTCAAAACTACGCGTCTCCAGCCCCGCTTGTGATAAGGCACGCTCAAGCACCCAACGAATCGCATGATCGTCATCAACAATCCAAACTGGTTTACGGCTCATGTTGATCCTTCCAAAGGCAGATAAATACTAAAGGTGGTTTCACCCGGTCTAGACTCACATTCAATGAGCCCGTTGTAGGAGTGAATAATGTCTTGCGCAATCGCCAAGCCCAGCCCGCTACCATTGGCGCGACCACTGACCATGGGGTAAAAAATAGAAGAGCGAATATCCGCAGGAATGCCAGGCCCGTTATCGCCAATGTCGATACGCAGCACCACACGATGACGACGCGCACCAATCGTGAACTGGCGCACTGGCCGAGTCCGAAAAAATAATTGCGGCGACTGTTGGCCTTGATGTTCCTGTAGCGCCTGCAGCGCATTACCGCCAATATTTAAAAACGCCTGAATGAGCTGATCAGGGTCAACTTGAATATCGGGCAGGGAAGGGTCGTAGTCACGGGTAATGCTGACCGCATCACCTGCTTCAGCACTCAGCAATGCCACCACACGCTCAAGACACTCATGAATATTTGTGCTGCATGGCTTAGGCAGTCGTCGTGAACCCAACATGCGATCAGCCAGCATTCTTAAACGATCGGCTTCACCTATAATAATGCCGGTGTATTCCTGCAGCTCAGCACTATTGAGCTCACGCGCCAATAGTTGTGCAGCACCGCGAATTCCACCCAAGGGGTTCTTAATTTCGTGGGCAACACCTCGAACTAATTTACGTGTTGCCTGATGACTAGCCAACATGGCCTCTTCGCGAGCAATACGTAGTAAGCGGTCACGCGGCTGAACTTCAATTAATATTTGCGTTTCTGTACTCGGCGCCTGCATTAATGACACGGAGTAATCCACCACTAACTCACGCAGCCCGACACGAATATGGGCTTCACGCTTGGTGAAAGGATGACCACTGCGCACGGACTCTTGAAAAGCATTTACGCTACTGCCTTCATCCAAATCCACCATGATTTGATTAAGGTGCAAACCGCGTGTGCGCTGTAAGCTAACTGCCAGCAGGCTTTCTGCAGCCGGGTTGATGTATTGCAACACCAAATCGGTGTCACACAACAAAACCGCTGTGCTTAAACTTTCTAATAGACGTTTGCTGAGCTTACCATCCACAGCGTTTTCTCACTTTTATGAGGGTTGCACTTGGCTTTGCAATAAGCGCACCAACTTCTATCGGCCTGCAAAGCCCTGAAATGGGACAAACGTTCATAACCTTCAACATACTGCACCATTTAAGTGCAAAGATGAATCTCTTTTGGTGCATGCTCTTGTCTGCACTGATTATCCGTTAGAATAGCGCTCATTATTTCCGCTAGCAGTGACCACCATGTCCACAACCAATCCTAAAGTTGGGTTTGTAAGCCTCGGCTGCCCAAAAGCACTTGTTGATTCCGAACGCATCCTGACTCAGCTTCGCACTGAGGGTTATGAAATTTCCGCCAGTTATGACGGTGCTGACCTTGTTGTGGTTAACACCTGTGGTTTCATTGACTCAGCCGTACAAGAATCATTAGACGCCATTGGCGAGGCACTGGCCGAAAACGGCAAAGTGATTGTTACTGGTTGCTTAGGCAAAAAAGCAGATGTGATTCGTGCCGCCCACCCCAGTGTGCTCAGCGTAACTGGCCCACATGCCTATGAAGAAGTCATGGGTGCAGTACACCAATACCTACCGCCCAAACATGACCCTTTTATTGACTTGGTTCCAGCCCAAGGCATTAAGCTGACACCCAAGCATTACGCTTACTTAAAGATCTCCGAGGGCTGCAATCATCGCTGCACCTTCTGCATCATTCCTTCACTGCGTGGCGACTTAGTTTCACGCCCTATTGGTTCTGTTTTAACTGAGGCCGAAAACCTCGCCAAAGCTGGCGTTAAAGAAATCTTAGTGGTTTCACAAGACACCAGTGCCTACGGTGTAGACCTGAAATACAAACTCGACTTCTGGGGCGGCAAGCCTGTTAAAACACGCATGCTGGAGCTTTGCGAAGCACTTGGCTCATTGGGTATTTGGGTGCGCCTGCACTATGTTTACCCGTACCCACATGTGGACGACGTAATCCCACTCATGGCCGAAGGCAAAATTTTGCCCTACCTTGATATTCCGTTTCAGCACGGCAGCCCCACCGTACTTAAGCGCATGAAGCGTCCAGCTCATGCTGAAAATACCTTGGCGCGTATTAAACGCTGGCGCGAGATTTGTCCTGAACTCATTATTCGTTCAACGTTTATTATCGGCTTTCCAGGCGAAACCGAGGAAGAATTCCAAGAGCTGCTAGATTGGCTGAAAGAAGCACAATTGGATCGGGTTGGTTGTTTCCCCTATTCGCCAGTAGAAGGCGCGGTGGCCAATGATGTCGCGGAAGCCGTGCCAGAAGATGTGAAACTTGAACGCCATGAACGCTTCATGACCTTAGCTGCAGAAATTTCTGCGGCGCGATTACAACGCCGTATTGGTCAATTAGAGCAAGTATTGGTCGACGAGATTGACCATGAAAATGGTGTCGCGATTGCACGCTCAAAAGCCGATGCGCCCGAAATTGATGGCAACGTCTTTATTGAAGGTGCAGGCGCTGCCCAGTTGCAGCCAGGCAGCTTAGTGCAAGTTAAAATTACTGATGCAGATGACTACGATTTATTTGCTGAACTAGTTTAGTCAAAGACAAGACCATTAGCACCTTGCTCTGCCAATACACGGCTGAGCAAGGTGCCCAATGTTTCGCTGGTCGTGGTGCAATGCCACTGGCTTTCACGCCATGCACAGTGATAGCCTCCAGAGCGTGCAGCCACCCAAATTTCATGAGTTGCGGCCTGACGATTAATAATGACTTTGCTGCCGTTGACCATGGTTAATGTCAGCACACCGGCACTGCTTTCAATATCGATATCGTTATCGGCGGCATCGATAACATCTTCAATTGACGAAAGCACACCATCAACTAAGTCATTAAACTCACGATCATTCATGGCAGACTCCCATTAAACTGCATTCAAAAGCGGTAAAAAATCAACAAACCGTAGGATTGTAGGACAATATGAATTCAAATAACACAGCAATTTCACACAATCGACCCTGCCTTAAGACTAGGCGCTTTCATAGGAAGGGTCATTCAATGTTTATCTCAATGTTATTTCCCATTATTGGTTGTGCCGTAACTGGCTGTGGCTTAAAGGGTGATTTAGAACACCCACCGCATGTTAAGCCAATTCAGGCAGACGTGGCATTCATGCTGCCAACTGTAACGCCTACTGAAACAAACACCAGCACCCAGACCCTCGCTTCACGCGAGAGCCAACATCCATCAGCGGCGTATTAAGCGCAAACTGATACGTTTGCCTCTCGCCCCAAAGGCGTCTTCAGTGCATCATATGTGCTTTCGATTAGGACGGCCTTATGACCACACTGGATTCTCAAAACGGTCAGTTGCACCTAGAACAGGTGGCACTGACCGATTTGGCTCAACGCTTTGGCACACCACTTTATGTCTATTCACGTAGTGCCCTCGAAGCCAACTATTTAGCTTTTGATCAAGCCTTTGCAGAGGTTGATCACCAAGTCTGCTTTGCTGTTAAAGCCAACTCTAATTTAGCCGTTCTGAATGTATTGGCTCGCATTGGCGCCGGCTTTGATATTGTGTCTGGTGGTGAGCTTGAACGCGTGTTAGCCGCCGGCGGCGAGCCTAGCAAAATTGTATTTTCAGGCCTTGGCAAAACTGAAGACGAAATGCGTCGTGCGCTGCAAGTTGGCATTGCTTGTTTTAATGTTGAGTCTGAAGCCGAGCTGGTTCGCTTAAATGCTGTTGCCAAAGAACTAGGCTGCAAAGCACCTTTTAGCTTACGTGTGAACCCCGATGTTGACGCCGGCACACACCCCTATATTTCGACCGGTTTAAAAGAGAACAAGTTTGGTGTAGCCATTGAGCGCGCACCAGAGGTGTATCAAAACGCATTAGCTTTAGGCCACCTGCAAGCGGTCGGTATTGACTGCCATATTGGCTCACAGCTCACCAGCACTGCACCATTCTCCGATGCATTAGATCGTGTGTTGCAGATGATTGAGCAGCTTAATGAGGCAGGCATTAGCCTTGATCATATTGATATCGGTGGCGGACTAGGCGTTTGTTATAAAGATGAAGTGCCACCAACACCTGCTGAATATGCACAAGCTTTGCTGCCACGACTCAAAGCGAGCGGACTCAAAGTCTATATGGAGCCAGGGCGTGCGATTGCCGCTAACGCAGGGGTGCTACTGACTCGTGTTGAGTTTTTAAAATCGAATGGTGACAAGCATTTCGCCATTGTTGATGGCGCCATGAATGACCTGATTCGGCCCTCGTTATACCAAGCGTGGATGGATGTCGTGCCAGTGACAACGCCCAGCGCTGACACCGTAGAACGCCATTACGATATTGTAGGTGCGGTCTGCGAAACCGGTGACTTTTTAGCAAAAGACCGTCCCTTACGCCTGCAAGCCGGTGATTTGTTGGCCGTTAAGGGCGCTGGCGCCTATGGTTTTGTGATGAGCTCAAATTACAACACACGCCCGCGCGCCGCCGAAATCATGGTGGCAGGGAGTGACGCCTGGCAAGTTCGTCGACGCGAAACACTACACGACCTATTGGCGCTTGAATCACTGCTACCATAGCGACAGAATAGGTTTATATCTAATTTAAGGAGACCCACTATGCGTCTGGAATTTACCAAGATGCATGGTCTCGGCAACGACTTTCTGATGCTCGATTTGGTGTCGCAGCGTGTACACCTTAGCCCTGCGCTGATCCGTAAATTAGCGGATCGGAATCGCGGCGTAGGCTTTGATCAGTTGCTCGTTGTCGAGCCGCCACAACGGCCAGATGTTGATTTTCGCTACCGTATTTATAATGCTGATGGCTCGGAAGTCTCTCAGTGCGGCAATGGCGCGCGCTGCTTTGCTCGTTTTGTGCAAGATCGTCGCCTAACACGCAAAGACTCACTCACTGTGCAAACCGCCAGCGGCATTATCACACTGCATATTAATGCCGACGGCTGGGTGCGGGTGGACATGGGCAAACCACGCTTTACACCCAGTGAAGTACCATTCCTTAGCAACCGAGAAGCACTGACTTATAGCCTAGATGTTGATGGTGATCAGGTTGAGTTCGCCACCGTCAGCATGGGCAATCCACATGCCGTCATTCGCGTGCCAGATGTCAGCAATGCGCCAGTCGAACGCTTAGGTGCCATACTGGAGTCACACCCAAGTTTCCCTGAGCGCGTTAATGTCGGTTTTATGCAAGTGCTAAATCGTAGTGAAATTCGTCTGCGTGTGTTCGAGCGCGGCACCGGCGAAACGCAAGCCTGTGGCACCGGCGCCTGTGCTGCTGCAGTTGCCGCCATACGCCAAGGTTTGGTTGATCGCCAAGTGCAAGTGCACTTACCTGGTGGCACGTTAGCCATTGAGTGGTCAAATGACGAAGCGCCCGTCATCATGACGGGTCCCACCCAGCGCAGCTTTGATGGTCTTCTGCGATTAAACGACTTTAATGAGCCCGAGCCTGAGCATGAGCGATAAGATCATCACGCGAAAACCGTTGGCCACACAGTCAGTCGCTGTTACCGCTCGCTTAAGCGATGCCCGTGTAGCAGCCTATCTGCGTCGCCATCCTCATTTTTTTGATAAACACCCTGAGCTATTAGCGCACTTACAAATTCCGCATGACAGTGGAACGACCTCATTAATTGAACGGCAAGTTCAGCAGCTGCGCAAACGCAACGAAGAGCTTAGTGAGCACCTGCAGGAGCTGATCTCGGTTGCCGGTGACAACGGCGATTTATTTGACCGCATTCGTGGGGTTATTTTGGAGCTATTAGATGTGCAAACAACTAATCAGCTCGGCACCCGGCTGCATAATCTGCTGCAAGAGCCGTTTGGTTATCAACAAATCGCACTGATCCGCTTTCATGCCAACGCCAGCAGCCCATGGCGCAGTATTGTGCGCAAAGATTTCGACACCCAGTTACCAGGGCTATTACGCAGCCAGCGTGCCTTGTCTGGCAAATGGCGACGTACCGAACTACGTTATGTCTTTGGCGATGAAGGCCTGTCGTTAAGTTCTGCCGCCATCATCCCACTGAAACTCAACAATCGTGCTATTGGCGTGATTGCCTTGGGCAGCACCGAAGCTAGTCACTTCCGCAGCAGCATGGATACCTTGTTTATTAGCCACCTAGGTGATGTCGTCGCACGTCTTTTAACTCGCTGCGAACGACTCAACCCGGTCGCCGGCGTGAGCGCATGACCGATCGTTTGCGTTTAGATCAGTTCCTACACGAACTGGCCAGCAAACGATTGGCCTCACCACACACGATTACGGCTTATCACCATGACATCGAGGCTTTAGCGCTTTTTTTGGCGCGTGAGCAGCAAAAAACATGGGCTGACTTAAATAGCGCTTTGCTTGAAACATGGATCGGAGAATGCCGAGAACAAGGCTTGAGCCTACGTAGCTTGCAACGACGCCTGTCCGCTATTCGTAAATTTTATGATTGGCTGAACATCAAAGGCGAAGCTGGCAGCCACCCCAGCAAGGGTTATCAACTCAAGCGCCCACGCCAAGACTTGCCATCAGTATTGGACGTCGATCGCATACAACTTTTATTAGATGCCCCTGCGCCAACAGAGCCATTAGCGGCGCTATTGTGGGTGCGCGACAAAGCTATTTTGGAGCTATTTTATAGCTCTGGTTTGCGTTTAGCTGAGTTAAGCGGCTTGCGCTTAGGCGACCTAGACTTAGCGGCTGGCCTAGTTACTGTTCTAGGTAAAGGGCAAAAAACGCGTGTATTGCCTGTTGGTCGTATGGCTATTGCCGCGATCAAGAGTTGGTTAGCCGTACGCCCTGAGTTTGTCACTGCCAAAAGCGGCTCTGCCGTATTTTTGGGCCAACGAGGCAACGCACTTGGCCCGCGCAGTATTCAGACGCGATTAAGTCATCAAGCACAACGCGTGGGGCTGGACATACACCTACACCCACACATGTTGCGACACTCATTTGCATCACATTTGCTCGAATCCAGCCATGACCTACGTGCGGTACAGGAACTACTGGGCCATAGCGATATTCGGGCCACACAAATTTATACACACCTAGACTTTCAACACTTGGCCAATGTGTACGACCAAGCACACCCACGCGCTAAGCAGCGCCGGACTGACAAAGGCGAAACATGAGTTCAGGCATTAAACTACTCACTTTTGATCTTGATAACACCTTGTGGGACGTTAATAGCGTCATCTTAAATGCCGAAGCTACGATGCAAGCCTGGCTAAGTGTTAACTACCCACAATGGCTAAACCTTGGCCCGCAACGCTTGAGCGAACTACGACAACATATCTACAGGCAGCAGCCTAATATTCGTCATGACCTCACGGCACTGCGTAAAGCAGTTTTACTGCAGCTGCTGCAAGAGTCTGGTTATGCTCACACTGACGCACTGAGCGGTGCTAACGCAGCGTTTGATGCATTTTTTCAAGCCCGCAACCAAGTTACTTTTTATGATGGTGTCTTACCAACGCTAGCGGCACTCAAAAATCAACATCTGCTTTATGCATTAAGTAATGGCAATGCTGACATTCATCAAGTGGGCTTAGGCCACGTCTTTACGCATCATTTTTCGGCGGCGTCAGTGGGGCAAGCCAAACCCCACCCAGCCATGTTTGAAGCAGCGCTAACTCACGCCGGCGTGAGCCCAGAGTCGGTGGTGCATATTGGCGATCACCCCGAGCAGGACGTCGGCGCTGCGCAGGCCTTAGGCATACGCAGCATTTGGATTAATTTTGACAATCAGGACTGGCCCTTAGAAAAGCCTGCAGATGCTGAAGTAAAACAATTTGAACAAATTAAGGACATTTTAGCGCAGTGGCGCTAAGACCTTAGACCGCATCAGGATCTGGCGGCACTTCACGAATACGACCGCCGGAGGCTAAAAAGCGCTCCATCTCTTCTTCTAGCTGTCGACGCAAATTTTCTTTAGCCGAGGGCGACAAGCTTTCTGCGGTCAGTACCTCGTCACGTGCTTTTGCGGCAACCTCTGGCGAGACCACTTCATCATCAACCTCAGGCGTAACATCATCTTCGTTATCGTCGACGCTGTCGTCATTTTCATCAAAGTCGTAATCACTTTCTGCCATGGACATTCCCCTATTAACTGGCGGCCTACAAGCGCTAGATTAAGCATGAAAAAAGGGGCCGTAAAGGCCCCTTTTGTTATACGTGTATTAGTTAAACTTTGCCGCGAGTAAACTCAGGGTAAGCTTCCAATCCACATTCAGCGGTATCCACACCATTGTACTCTTCTTCTTCGCTGACACGAATGCCCATCACTGCTTTGATTACAGCCCAGACAATCAAGCTAGCCAAGAATACCCAAGCGAAGATTGATACGATACCCAGTAACTGAGCACCTAAGGTTGCATCTTCATTGCTTAAGCAAACTGCTAACAGACCCCAAACACCGACCACACCGTGAACCGAAATTGCACCCACTGGATCATCGATTTTCAGTTTGTCTAGCATCAGGATTGAGCCCACTACTAACACACCACCAGCAGCACCGATCAATGTTGCTAAACCCGGTGTTGGTGTCAGTGGTTCGGCAGTGATTGCTACCAAGCCAGCCAGGGCACCGTTAAGAGCCATAGTAAGGTCAGCCTTGCCGAACAGAGCGCGAGCTAACAGTAGTGCAGCAACCAGACCACCGGCAGCAGCCATGTTGGTGTTGACGAAGATTTGAGCGACCGCATTAGCGTCTTCAAAATTCGACATCTTCAACTGTGAGCCACCGTTGAAACCGAA
Organism: uncultured Paraperlucidibaca sp.; assembly: GCA_964473955.1. GTDB lineage: Bacteria > Pseudomonadota > Gammaproteobacteria > Pseudomonadales > Moraxellaceae > Perlucidibaca. The sequence continues at coordinate 12,734 of CAYYWS010000017.1, forward strand.
CCAGCCCATCCACAGGATCAATGTACCCAGAGCAGCTAAAGGCATGTTTGCACCAGGAATTGGATTGATTTGACCGTTTGCGCCGTACTTGCCTTTACGTGCACCGAGCAGTAATACACCCGCCAGAGCTGCAGCAGCACCTGCCATGTGTACAACACCTGAGCCTGCAAAGTCTAAGAAGCCAGCCGAATCCAACCAACCACCACCCCATTTCCAGTAGCCTTGTACTGGGTAGATGAACGCGGTCATGACTACTGCAAACGCTAAGAATGCCCACAACTTCATACGTTCAGCCACAGCACCCGACACAATCGACATGGCAGTTGCTACGAACACAACTTGGAAGAAGAAGTCAGACGATACTGAGTAGTAAGGTGCATCTTCACCTACCATGTCCTCAGCTGCGTTTTCAGCGCCAATCATGAAGCCTAAGCTAGGCAGGAAGCCACCTTCGTCTCCACCGTACATGATTTGGTAACCTACCAGCATGTACATGATGCAAGAAATCGAAAACAGCGCGACGTTCTTGGTTAAAATTTCTGCTGTGTTTTTGGCGCGTACTAGGCCTGACTCCAACATTGTGAAGCCGGCGGCCATCCACATCACCAACACACCGCAGATCAGAAAGTAAAATGTATCAAATGCATATTGCATTTCGACGAGTTCAGTCACGAGAGTTCTCCTGTGCGTCTACTAAGATCAGATGGCATCGTTGCCGGTTTCACCGGTACGAATGCGAATGACATGCTCAAGACTGGTTACAAAAATTTTGCCATCACCGATTTTTCCGGTATTAGCTGCTTTTGTTACCGCCTCGATCACCTGATCAACGAGGTCATCGCTAATGGCGATTTCTACTTTTACCTTTGGCAGAAAATCGACCACATATTCAGCACCACGATAAAGTTCGGTATGACCTTTTTGTCGGCCAAAACCTTTTACTTCAGTTACGGTGATGCCTTGTACGCCAATATCTGAGAGCGCTTCGCGAACATCATCAAGCTTGAATGGCTTAATGACTGCAGTAACTAATTTCATGGGATTACTCCTTAGGATGGTGGGCTAGGCTTGCTAGCCCACCGTGCTAGATCAGAAGGATTTGGCTACTGAGAAAACGACTTTGTTTACGGCGCCATCAAAGGCATCTTTACCATTGCCATCAACACCAACATAGGCAAGACCAAAATCTAAGCCGCTGTAGGCATAGCTAACACCAACGGTGTAGTCGATGTAGCTTTTGTCATTGTTTACTAGACCAAAGTCAGCCGCATCAGCTGTTTTAAAGAACTTGTTGTAACCCACTTGTACTGAGCCAGTTAAGTTCTCAACTAAATCAGCTTCGTAACCAACATAGGTGTATAGGAACTTGCCAGTTTCGAAGTAGTAATCATCTGAGTAGTTCAGACCCACAGTGATACCTTCATATGAAAGTGAGCCGTAGATTTCGTTATAGCTCAGACGTGGCTCGCCACCTTTTTTGTCGGCACCTGGATAGAAATAACGCATAACACCTACGTCATACTCAACGTCACCGACTGAGCTGGCATAACCAAACAGTAAGTTACCTTCCATACCAGCGCCTTCATTACCATCAGGGCCACCACCAAAACCAATGCTGCTTGCCCAAACGCTGGCGTACAGACCAGACTCATGAGCCGCTGTCAGCTCACCTTGTACAGCCATACCATTTTCAGTTTGTGACACACCACGGAATAAATAGTTATTAGTCAGTGCAACACCACCAGATACCTCAACCGCAGCTTGTGCAACCGAAGCGGCCATCAGAGAAGAAACTAAAACTGCTGAAGAAATTTTTGACAACTTCATAATTAACACTCCACAAAGTTTTTGGGTTAGGTCCGGCTCTTGCCTTGGACTTCACCATGAACATTGCAGGTGCTGTGCCAACTTTTAAAAAACAGCCAAATAACATTGTAAAAAACAGCCAAATAACAGATATTTATTCAATATAAACAACACTTTAACAATAATTTACTAAACCATGTAAACCAATCAATTAGCACTACTTTAGGGCATTTAATCCGCCCCTAATTTGCGCACTATTTCAGTGCATGGCGTTTTTTTGTGCTCTAGCGTCGCGATATAGCACCATATTGGTGCAGTCAAGTCTTGCTTTATTCCATCCGTAAATGCACTAAACTAAAACCATCTACTTTGTGAGGTCGTTATGGCAATTGAGCAGCTCATTAATCGCTTAGGTCAGCAGTTTGGTGATCGCCTTCCTGAACAAGTAAGGGCCATTCGTGGCGAATTAGAAGACAACCTAAAAATGTTGTTGCGAGACGCGTTATCACGCATGGATCTTTTGACGCGTGATGAGTTTGATGTCCAACAACAGTTATTGGCAAAAACTCGTAGTAAGGTTGATAACCTAGAGCGTCAAATCAAAGCGTTAGAGGCTCAGCTAACCGCACAAGAGCAAAACCAAGCAAAAACTCGCTAAACCCCAGAGCAGTTGCTATACCCAGTAAAAGCAACACTGGGATCGTTTATGTCACTGGCTACTGTTTATAGCTGTGCCTGCTCTGGCTTAGATGCACCGTTGGTGCGAGTAGAAGTGCACTTATCACCAGGATTGCCTGGCTTAGCAGTTGTCGGCTTGCCTGAGACCGCTGTACGCGAAAGCAAAGACCGCGTACGTTCAGCCATCTTAAACAGTGGTTATGAGTTTCCTAGCCAACGCGTCACCATTAATTTATCGCCAGCAGACCTGCCGAAAGAAGGTGGTCGTTTTGATTTGCCGATTGCCTTGGGTATTTTGGCAGCGACCGGCGCCATACCTGAGCAACCTCTAAAAACCATCATCTGTCTTGGAGAGCTCTCTTTATCAGGGCAATTAATGCCTATTAACGGCGCGCTAAGCGCAAGCCTAATGGCGAGTAAAGCTGGCGCAAGTTTGGTTTTACCAACCGCTAATGGCAACGAAGCTGCACTGCCAGCCTGCACAGAGGTCTTGACCGCAGACACCCTAACTCAAGTAGTCCAGCACTGTCAGGGCCACCATAAATTAAGCACCCACAACCTCAGCATAAGCACAGACACCTCAAACAACCCGGCACTTGATTTGGCACAGGTACAAGGGCAGTTTCAAGCCAAACGTGCTTTAGAGATTGCTGCTGCGGGCGGTCACTCCCTGCTATTTTTAGGGCCGCCTGGTGCTGGCAAATCTATGTTAGCCGCTCGCCTACCTAGCATCCTGCCTAACTTAACGCTGTCTCAGCAGGTTGAAGTGGCAGCCATTCATAGTCTGCATCAGCCATTGCACGCATTGACAGGTACCGCACCGTTTCGTGCACCACATCATAGTGCGAGCACCGCAGCACTGGTGGGTGGCGGCCAACACGGCAAAACCAAGCCGGGTGAAATCAGCTTGGCTCACCATGGTGTTTTATTCTTGGATGAACTGCCGGAATTTAATCGACAAGCTCTAGAGGCATTACGTGAGCCTTTGGAAGCTGGCCACATTTGTTTAGCCAGAGCACACCAGCAAGTAACCTTTCCAGCTAGCTTTCAATTAGTAGCCGCCATGAACCCTTGCCCCTGTGGTTACGCCGGCATGAGTAATAACCGCTGCCGTTGTACCCCTGAACGCATTCAGCACTATTTAACGCGCATCTCTGGCCCATTGTTAGATCGCATCGACATTCGTCTGTCACTTCAACCCGTTGAGTTGGACCAACTGCAACAAGGCCATCACGGCGAAACGAGTGTTGTTGTTGCTGCGCGAGTTGCGGCGGCAAGAGCGATTCAATATCAACGTCAAGGACAACTAAATACAGGACTGACTGGCGACCGCTTAGTGCTTAACTTAAGTGCAAAGACAAAGAGCAGACTACTAACAGCCTGCAAACGTCTAGAGATCAGTGCTCGTGGTTATCACCGCATTTTACGTGTAGCACGAACCATTGCTGACTTAAGCCAAGCGCCAAACATTGAAGAGCCGCACATCAATGAGGCGTTTAGCTTAAGAGGTCAGCATTAACCCCAGCGGAAAAAGTCCGGACCTTCGGCCAGATAACTACGTGACAACACCATTTTGTGAATTTCACTGGCGCCATCAACCAAACGTGCTTGGCGGGCATAACGATATATCCACTCCACAAGGGTATCCTTGGAGTAACCACGTGCGCCTAAAAGCTGAATAGCGGTATCTGCTGCCTTATGAAGGGTGTCAGCTACATGTACTTTAGCCATCGACACTTCCTTACGTGCAAAGCTACCTTGATCCAGTGACCAGGCCGCTTGCATGGTTAACAAGCGGCCAATATGAATATCCATTGCTGCGGCGCCCAGCATCCATTGCACACCTTCATGCTCGGCCAAGGTCATGCCAAAGCTTTCACGGCTACGAATATAGTCTGCTGCCACCTCCAAACAACGTTTGCTTAAACCTAACCAGCGCATACAGTGCGTTAAGCGTGCGGGGCCTAGGCGAATTTGAGTCAACTTCAGGCCATCACCCACTTCCAACAAACGATGCTCGTCTGGAATTTCCAAACCATCAAACACCAGTTCACAATGCCCACCATGCTCTTCCGGCCCCATGATGGGAATGCGTCGCTCAATGCGCCAGCCCGGCTGATCGGCATCAAATAAAAATGCCGTTAGGCCTTTGCGCTCATCATCGCTGGTGCGGGTAATCAAAATAAACGTTTGTGCACCTTCTGCACCCGTAATGAACCACTTACGACCGGTAATTCGCCAGTTATTGCCGACCTTTTCAGCGCGGGTGTAGGTTAGTGATGGATCGGAGCCACAACCTTTAGGCTCAGTCATCGCAAACGCTGAGCGCACTGTGCCATCAATTAAAGGCTGCAACCAACGCTGCTTTAATGCTTCGGTTTTCAGCACTTTGTTTAATACCTGCATATTGCCGTCATCGGGTGGGGCAATATTGAATACCACTGGCCCAAACGGTGAGCGCGCTGCTTCTTCGTAAATTGCTGCCATCCCAACATGGTTTAAGCCACGACCACCACGCGCTACCGGCATCTGAAAAGCCCACAACCCTTGCGCTTTTGCCTTTTGCCGTAGCGCCTGCAAGTACGTGTCGCTGATGTTTTCATGTGCATCATAGAAGTCAGACAAAGACTCTAGTGGTAGCAATTCGCTAGCAACAAACTCACGCACTTGTTGGCGGATTAATTCAATTTCTGGGCTTAAGGTAAAATCCATTCGCATCATCCAAAGCGTTAATTCAAAAGTTAGAACGTACCAATATAGAAGTCGCGCTGGATCTGATCAGCCTTAGCAGGATCATGGGCGTACTGATCAAAATCGCTTACACCGCTAACGCGTAATACATCTTCATCCAACCACGATAACTGATGCTGATATTTATCGCGCTGATTCAACAATAGGTCAGCAGCGTCGGCCATGATGTCGGCTTTTCGCGACAAGCTGAGGCCAACGTCACCCATTTTGGCACCGACGGCATCTGTGGCAATAATCGTTTTAGGCCATAACGTTGCCACCTGAATACCATGGCGACGTGTTTCCTCGGCATACCCCATGCTTAATAACGTCATGCCATATTTAGACACGGTGTATGGCGCAAAGGCACCCATCCAGCCCGGATCTAAATTAATCGGTGGGCATAAATTTAATACCGCACCACGACTAGCCTGCAAATGCGGCAAACATTCGCGCATGGTAATAAACGGTGAACGGGTATTGAGTGCCTGCATCAAGTCATAGGTTTTTGTACTGGTGTCTGCAATGGGAGTCAGGCCCAGAAATCCAGCATTATTAATCAGCGCATCAATACCGCCAAAAAACTCAACGGCCTCAGCGACTGCATTCACCAGTTGCGCCTCGTCACGAGCATCCACCACCAGTGGTAAACAGCGGCCGCCAGCAGCGCGCACTTCCTCAGCCACACTATGCACCGTGCCGGGCAGACGCGGATGTGGATTATCTGTTTTAGCAGCAATAACAATATTGGCACCTTGGGCTGCCATTTTTAGAGCAATGGCCCGTCCAATGCCACGACTACCCCCGGTCATAAAAATTGTCTTACCTTGCCATGAAGTCATATGCTGCCTCTGCGTTGGAGTGAGAGCCTGATTGTGACCTAGATTATTGTGACCTGAACTCACAACTTGTCGCTTTCAGCGTACCGGCGAGCGGGCCTGCGGCATTGATAATGCAGCACCTTTGCCTTATAAAGACATAAGTAACTAATTTAAGCAGGCAGATGATGACCGCATCCATTACCCCATTAGTGACGCAATCGATCAAACCGCGGCGTATGGACTTCGAGTTCAGCGATGATATTCCCATGGATTGGTTCGGCGGCGACCCCTTTAAGTCCATGGTATTGACGGCACTATCCGCAACCTTTCCAGATGGGGAGCGGTTTTTTGTCGACTCGGTTCGGCAATTCCAGGCCGGCCTGCCAAAACAGTTAGCGCAAGAAGTGCGTGGTTTTATTGGCCAAGAAGCCCACCATGGTCGCGAACACGATAGTTTTAACGCCATGATGCAGCGCAAAGGCCTACCCATGGACGAGATCGCGCTGTTTGTAAAAAAGGGCTTAGGCTTTATGCGCAAACGCTTATCACCACAACGTCAGTTGGCGATGACCTGCGCGCTTGAGCACCTCACTGCTGTGTTTGCCGAATTAGCCTTAAGTGAGCC
>CAYYWS010000018.1:0-10276 GCA_964473955.1 uncultured Paraperlucidibaca sp.
TTCATCACCTGAATCACTTCATGGTTGGCAAGGCTGTAATAAATGTACTTTCCTTCTCGACGCACATTCACCATGCCCTCTTCACGTAAAACACCTAATTGCTGCGATAGTGTGGGCTGACGAATTCCCACTTTGGCCTCCAACTCGCCGACATTGCACTCACCTTCCGTAAGCTGGCATAACAACAGCAGCCGGTCTTCATTGGCTAATACTTTCAGCAGAGAGCATGCTTTGGTTGCAGACTCGCGCAACATCGTCACGGCCTCTAATGACAATTCATTGTTCATCTATAAGTCCTCTTTCATTTCCAAACACTTTATTGACAGATAGATTGTTTGTCAATAATATCAAAAAATCTTAATTGTTCTGGAGTTTGATCATGAGCGTGCAAATTCAATCATTTTTTGATGATCAAACCTTCACCGTCACTTATGTTGTGCACGCCGGCGCTGGCTCACAATGCGCCATTATTGATTCCGTACTGGACTACGACTTCCGCTCAGGCCGAACCAGTACCACGTCTGCCGATAAAGTCATTGCCTTTGTGCAAGCGCAAAAACTGCAGGTGCAATGGTTGTTAGAAACCCATGCTCATGCGGATCATGTGTCTGCAGCGCCCTACTTACAACAGCAGTTGGGCGGCACCATTGCCATTGGTGAACGCATCAAACAAGTGCAAGGTGTGTTTAAAAAAATCTTTAATCTTGAGCCGGCGTTCTGCTTAGATGGCTCGCAGTTTGGTCATCTGTTTAAAGATGATGAAACCTTCATGATCGGCAACGTGCAGGCGCAAGCCATTCATGTACCGGGTCACACCCCCGCAGACATGGCCTATATTGTGGCTGAAGAACATGTTTTTGTTGGCGACACTTTGTTCATGCCAGATGTTGGTTCTGCGCGCTGTGACTTCCCCGGTGGTAACGCCCATACGCTTTATCAATCCACACGTCGTATTTTGTCACTACCGGAAAATACAACGTTGTATATGTGCCATGACTATCCGCCGGCCAACCGCGAAGCATCGTGGATAACCACCGTGGCGGAGCAACGTGCGCACAATATTCATCTGCACGACGGCATAAGCGAAGATGAGTTTGTTGCCATGCGAACCGCACGAGATGAAACCTTGGCAATGCCAAACCTTATCTTGCCATCCATTCAGATCAATATTCGTGCGGGGCACTTTCCGCCGGCCGAAAACAATGGCACTGCGTACCTAAAAATACCGTTAAATGCACTTTAATGTGAGGCGCTAGCATGACGCTAATTCCATACTGGTTACGTCAGTACCAACGTCATGATCTAACCGATGATGCCTTGGCAGGAACCATCACTGCCATCCTGCTAATTCCTCAGGCCCTAGCCTATGCCATGTTAGCCGGCCTGCCACCGGAAGTTGGTCTGTATGCCAGTGTGGTGCCACCCATCATCTATGCCTTAACGGGTAGTAGTCGCACCTTAGCGGTTGGGCCGGTGGCCGTGGCAGCTGTCATGGTCGCTGCTGCTTTGGTCAATTTTGCCCAAGGTGACCCCGAACGGGCATTGGCCGGCGCACTGTGGTTAGGTTTTTTATCCGGTAGTTTTCTGCTGCTGTTTGCAACCTTAAAACTCGGCTGGTTATCAAATTTTGTGAGTCATCCGGTATTAAATGGATTTAGTACTGGCGCCGCGATCACCATTATTGGCACTCAGTTACCGACGTTGCTGGGCGTATCGATTGGCAATCAAGGCAACTTCCTAAACACGATTACCGCACTCTTGCCGGCGCTTAATAACACCCAGCAAATCACCTTAATCAGTGGTAGCGCTGTCATTTTAGTGTTGTTGTTTGCCCGGCTGTGGTTAGCGGGCTGGCTGAAAGGACTGGGACTAAGCCCTAGCTCTGCTGCACTAACCACTCGCATCACGCCATTGCTTGTTGTTGCTGTCTCAATTTTACTGTCTATGCGCTTTGATGGTGCTACACACATGGCCGTCGTGGGAAATATTCCGGCCGGCTTACCCATGCCCTCACTGGCATTTTTGTGGGTGCCAGGCTGGCAAACATTGGTTAGCTCAGCACTCTTAATTGCATTAATTGCCTACGTAGAAAGCTTATCCGTTGCTAAATTATTGGCCATACGACGCCGTCAGCGCATAGATGCCAATCAAGAGCTGATGGCCTTAGGCAGCACCAATATTGCTTCATCCATGGTCGGTGGCATGCCAGTTGCGGGTGGTTTTGCACGCTCAATGGTTAACTTTGAAGCGGGTGCTAAAACTCAACTAGCCTCCATTATTACCGCTGGTTGGGTGGCTATTGCTGCTTTGCTGTTTACCAGCAGCCTGGCACCGCTCCCCAAAGTGGTGCTCGCCGCTATTGTGATCATTGCCGTCACTCAGCTGATTGATCTGCGTAGCTTGGTAACCACTTGGCGCTATGACAAACGCGATGGCCTATCGCAAGTTGCTACCGTTATCGGCGTGTTACTGCTAGGTATCGAGCCCGGCTTGTTAATTGGGATTGGCCTGGCGCTGATGCTGTACCTGCAGCGCACCAGCAATCCGCATATTGCTGTGATTGGTCTTGTGCCCGGCACTGAGCACTTTCGAAATGTGCTGCGCCATCAGGTACAAACTTGGCCGTCGCTGTTAATTATTCGGGTGGATGAAAATCTCTACTTTGCTAACACCCCACAAGTGGAAACACATTTATTAGCACGTGTTGCCGATCATCCTAGTGCTCAACATTTGATTTTGGTGTTATCAGGCGTTGCCGCCATTGATGCGAGCGGGCTTGAACTGCTTGAAAGCTTGCAACATTCATTATCCGAAGCCGGCATAACGCTACATCTAGCCGAAGTAAAAGGCCCTGTGATGGACCGCTTACAGCCTACGGATTTTTTAAAACACCTAAAGCCAGAGCATATTTATTTATCGACACATCAGGCCGTTAGCCAGTTATTAGCATCGGCCGCAGCGCAGGAAAAGTCACATGAAGCACAGCAATAGTCTTGTTATGACTGCCTTACTTTCTGGCTTTATCAGCCTGAATGTACAAGCACAACCTATTCAATTACTAGACCAGCAAGCACAGCAAATTAGTGCTGCATTTGCTAGCGAACTCATGTCGGCCTTAACACTGGCCATCCAGCAAGGTGGACACCCACAAGGTGTTAATACTTGCCAAGTCATTGCACCAGCGATAGCTGCAAGATACAGCCAAAACGGCTGGCAAGTTGGTCGAACGTCACTACAGCTACGCAACACCAACAACCAGCCTGACAATTGGGAATCGACAGTGTTAAAGCAGTTTGCTGAAGCGCGCTTACAAATGCCAGATCAAGTGCCAAATACGGTAAGCAAACTTGAAAATAATGAATATCGCTATATGCGCCCGATTGTCATGGCTCAACCTTGCTTAGCCTGTCATGGCCAACAGATTCCTGAAGGCACAAACGCTGCGATAAAGACAGCCTATCCAAATGATCGAGCAACCGGATATCAACTGGGTGATATTCGCGGAGCGTTTACTCTTCGTAAGTCAGGAGTTCAATAATGGATAGCAGCGTATTTGATGCAGTCACTTTAGCGCGCATTCAGTTTGCCGCAAATATCAGCTTTCATATTCTTTTCCCAACCATCACCATTGCACTGGCATGGATACTTTTCTTTTTCAAAGTCCGGTTTCAGCAGACAGGGACTGCATACTGGCTTAAGGCATATACCTTCTGGGTAAAGATTTTTGCATTGTCATTTGCACTGGGCGTGGTATCTGGCATCACCATGTCGTTCCAGTTTGGCACCAACTGGCCTGGTTTTATGACCACAGTGGGTAATATTGCTGGCCCACTACTAGCGTACGAAGTTCTAACTGCCTTTTTCTTGGAGGCCACGTTTCTTGGCATCATGTTATTTGGTCGTGGTCGCGTATCCGAAACCGTGCACACCATCGCCTGTTTTTTAGTTGCAGCCGGCACTACCGCATCTGCCTACTGGATTTTGGCACTGAACACATGGATGCAAGTGCCAACAGGCTTTGAAATGATCGAAGGTCAAGCCCACGTAACCAGCTGGGCTGCTATTTTATGGAACGACGCACTCGCTTATCGCTTAACTCATATGTTGTTAGCCTCAGTATTAACGGCTTCTTTTTTAGTCGCGGGCATTTCAGCTTATCGGCTATTACGCCACGATAATGGACCAGACGTTAAGGTTGCGCTGCAGACAGGTGTGTTGGTCGCAGCACTGATTATTCCGCTTCAAATTTTTGTGGGTGACTTGCACGGCCTGAATACACTCAAACATCAGCCAGCCAAAATTGCTGCTATTGAAGGAATTTGGGAGCGCGAACGAGGTGTGCCACTCTTATTGTTTGCGCTTCCAAATGAAACGACACGCAGCAACGACTTCGCCATTGGCATACCCAAGTTAGCGAGCTTAATTCTGACGCATGATCCCAATGGCGAACTGCCAGGCTTAAATGAATTTGCCGAAGGCCATGCCCCGGTCGCCCCAGTATTCTGGTCATTTCGTGTGATGGTCGGCGTTGGTTTATTAATGCTGGCAGTGGCGTGGTTTTGGAGCTTTTTGTTATGGCGCCGACAGACACCACGTTGGGCGCTTATAGGCTTAGTCGCCATGACGTTTTCAGGCTGGGTAGCCACCTTGGCCGGTTGGTATGTTACGGAAATTGGGCGCCAACCTTGGTTAGTTACCGGCGTATTACTCACCAAAGACGCAGCTTCAGCAGTTCCAGCTGCGACAATTTTTGGTTCATTGACTATGTACCTAGTGCTATATGCCGCACTATTACTGTCATATATTTCGGTGGTGTTTTATTTAGCCCGTAAAGCAGGAGCTCCATCATGATTTTACCGTGGATTCCAGATGAGGCATTGCCACTTATTTTTGCTGGACTAATGGGCTTATCGCTTCTGCTCTATGGTTTACTCGATGGGCTTGATTTGGGCGTTGGTGTATTAATGCGACGAGCCAACCAACAACATAGAGACTTAATGATTGCGTCTATTGGCCCATTTTGGGATGCCAATGAAACTTGGCTGGTATTAGGGATTGGTTTATTACTAGTCGCTTTCCCTGTAGCACATGGCATGATCTTGGGAGCGTTATATATTCCGGTAGCCATATTATTGCTAGGGCTTATTTTACGTGGTGTAGCATTTGACTTCCGCGTGAAAGCGCAAGACAACCGCAGGCCACTATGGAATGCCTTATTTTACCTAGGCTCACTCATGGCCTGCTTGGCACAGGGCTATATGTTGGGTAACTACCTAATGGGCTTTGCAAGCGACTGGGTCTCACTCATTTTCTCCGCGTTTATTGCACTGTGTTTTGTTGCTGGTTATGCCTTGCTAGGCTCATGCTGGTTAATTATGAAAACCGAAAATGAGCTAAGAATCCGAGCTGTGCGTTGGGCACGTGGTAGCCTGTGGTTAACCGCAGCGGGAATTGCCGCAATTTCGATTGCTACTCCACTCGTTTCAGAGCGCATGGCCGAGCGTTGGTTTAGCCTACCCAACCTATTTTTCTTATTGCCAGTTCCAATCATCACCACCGCCATCATCATGGGCCTAGATCGCGTATTAACAGGCATGCTAAATACCTCGGAGGAACGCTTAAACTGGGTTCCTTTTGCTGGCACGGTAGCACTATTCATGCTGGCTTCTGGTGGCATTGCGTATAGCTTATTTCCTTACGTATTAATTGATCAGATGACTTTTGCTGAAGCCGCTGCAGCGCCAGAATCATTACGAGTCATTTTACTTGGCGCGCTGATTGTGCTGCCTATAATCCTGCTCTACACAGCCTACTCCTACCGAGTATTCTGGGGTAAAACACGTCTACTCACTTATGAATAAGATCACCACACCATGAAAGCTGAGTTTTGGCATGAACGTTGGAGCCGGCAAGAAATCGGCTTCCATCGTAAGCAAGTGCACCCATTGTTAGACCGATTTTTTGATCGCCTAAGGCCAGAGCATCACACCATATTTGTTCCATTATGCGGAAAATCTATCGACATGCTGTGGCTAGCCGACCATGGCCTACACGTTGTCGGCAGTGAACTTTCGAAACTTGCGGTGAGTACTTTTTTTGAAGAAAACAAACTCACTCAGGAAGTTTTAAGCGCCGAGCCCCTTCATGGATTTCGTTCTGAGCGTGTATTACTTTGGCAAGGTGATTATTTTGCGCTTTCAGCCAGCCACTTAAACGGTGCAAGCTGCTTTTATGATCGTGCTGCACTTGTGGCATTGCCAGAGGATATGCGCATTAGTTACGTTAAGAAGCTAAATACACTAATGCCAACTAATGCTGAAGGGTTATTAATTTCGTTTGACTATGACCAAACACAAATGGATGGTCCACCATTTGCGGTGCCGCCGCTGGAGGTGCATCAGTTGTTTGCAGACAAGTGGGAAATTACAAACTGCTCTCAGCAAGATGTGATTGAAAGCCACCCCGGCATGCAAGCACGTGGTTTAACGGCATTAATTGAAACCTGCTGGCACCTTAAACGACGCGGCTAGGAGTCACTGTGGGGCGGATCAAACGTCAGCAACTTGCGGCCCTGCCCATGCCATCAGCTTTGCCTGACCCCGTCTGCCCATTATGCCAACGCCCCATCCCAAAGGATCAGCAAGACGCTCATCACTTAATTCCGCGCTCAGAAGGTGGTCGGGAAACAGTTTTGCTGCATCGTATTTGTCATCGTCAAATCCATGCCCTATTCACTGAAACAGAGTTAGCCCGCTACTATCCGAATATTGAGACATTAAGCGCTCACCCTGATATGTCGCGCTTTTTAAGTTGGGTGACAACACGGCCACCCGGATTTATTGAGCGTGTACGAAAGAGCCGGCGCAAACGAGGAGCATTGTCATGAGCACGCTTAACCTAGATAAAGAGCCACCATTTCGACTTAATGTGCTGGGCGGCGAATTATTGGCATGCTCCTACGCACCACTCACGGGCTATTTTCGTGATGGCTGCTGCCATAGTGATGGCCGCGATGCCGGTCGTCATGTGGTCTGTGCACGAATGACGGATGACTTTTTACGATACTCGTTTAGTCGTGGCAATGACCTCATTACCCCTCGACCTGAGCACCGATTTTATGGTTTAAAACCCGGCGACAAATGGTGTCTATGTGCTAACCGATGGTTAGAAGCTGCACTGGCCGGACATGCGCCACCGGTGGTGTTAGAGGCCACCCATGTCAGCGCGCTGCAAGTGATTGATTTGGCGATGTTGGAGCGCCATAAAGTGCACGATACGCCGACGGTGTGAGATTAAACCAGCGTTTAAATGCTCGCCTAAAATTAGAGCTATCATGGAAATTAAGCAGTGCTGCAATGGCATCGTTAGAAAGCTCGCTTTGCCTTAAATAAATACTGGCATGCTGTGACAAGATGGTGTCTTGCACCTGTCTGAAGCTAGTGCCTTCTGTCTGTAGTCGTCGCGCTAACGTTCGTTTGCTGATAAACAACATCGCTGCTGCCTCATCTTCTGTAAGGCGCCCCAAGGCGTGGTTTAATAAAAGCTGCTGTAACTGGTGAGTAGTAGTGCTTTTATTCGTACTTAACGAAGCTCGAATTTCTTCACACTGCGAAAATGCTAAAGCGAAGCTCTCTTTATTGGCAGATGCATTTTGAATGAGGCAACTTTTTAAAGGCAGCGCTATGGTCAATACATCGGCGTTAAAAGCAAAGTCACACGGTAGGTGCTGCTGATATAAGCCCTGATGTGGAGGTGCCGCATAAGGAAAAGAAATCGTGGCCTCATCAACAGACTGACCATTGATAAACTCCGCACATTCACAAAAAACCAGCGCAATCGCCTCGGAAACCATATGCTGAATGTCTGGATAGAGATTAACTTCGTGATGAACCTTTAGTGTCACTCGTTGCTTAGTTTGAATAAGCTCTAGCCGTAAAAAACTAATGCGTGTTGGCAAAAAAACCACTAACGCCTGCAAGCCCACTAACAAATTTGTACTGCTGTTTAATAACGCGCCTAACGCACCATGAGTTGCTGGAGTTAATCGCTTGCCAAATCTAAAGCCAACTTCGGTGTCATCGGTTAACGACAAACTGTTATGCAAAATTTGCAGCTGTTGCTGCGCCGTCAGTAACGTGTCTTCTTTTTTGAAGGCAGCAACACTGAGCTGTGTCTTTAGTAGTAGTCGCGGTAATTCCCGCACTTGCAAACCCAATTCACGTGCCAAAATACGTGAATAGTTCGACGGAATACAGGCCAAATCATTAACGGTCTCAGCCATCACAGAAGTCTCTTTCACTCACACAACAAGATGACCATTAAGTCATATATTGATCTATTTGTCTTGTTTAGACCCTAATTTGGCAAAAAATGACCTCTTTATTGTCCATCATCTTACCTACAGTGAGAGCTCTTAATCAGTATAAGAGGACGTGATGGGACAAATCACTTTTGTGGAACATGACGGCACTACGCATCAAGTTGATCTGGAAGCCGATAAAACGCTAATGCAGCTGGCCAAAGACAACTACGTTCCTGGCATTGATGCTGACTGCGGTGGCGCCTGTGCCTGCGGCACTTGTCATGTGTTTATTGATGACAGCTGGATCAGCAAAACTGGCTCGGCAGCTGCTCATGAGATTCAAATGCTAAACCTCACACCAGAAAAAACAGCAAACTCACGTCTAGCTTGTCAAATCGATTTATCAGCACAACTCGATGGCTTAGTCGTTCATTTGCCCGAATCACAAATGTAATCAACGAAAAAATGAGGCGCGTTATGACACTTCTAACATCAGCCATAGAACAAGCACAGGCGCGGATCCCCATTGATTTGCAAATTAAAGGCGCACATGTATTTTTTGCTGCCAAACGTAAGCTGATTGGCCCACATACTTCCCTAACGTTTGTGGAATCGCCCATTCCAGACGTAGCGGCATTAGCGCTAAAGGATATTGATGTCAGCAACCCTTTTTTATGGCGCCAAAACAAATGGCAGTCTTACTTTAAGCGCCTACGTGATGAAGAGCCGGTGCATTATTTAGCTAACTCTCCCTTCGGTCCGTTTTGGTCCATTACGCGTTATGAAGACATCTTATTTGTCGACAAAAGCCATGAGCTGTTTTCAGCAGAACCGGCCATTATTTTGGGCACTCCACCCGAAGGCTTAGCCGTTGAAATGTTTATTGCGATGGATCCGCCAAAACATGATGTCCAGCGGCAAGCTGTGCAAAGCGTGGTGGCGCCTAAAAACCTGATGGAGATGGAAGGTTTAATACGCTCACGTACCGCCGAAGTGTTAGATGCAATTCAGCCCGGTGTTGCCTTTGATTGGGTTAAAACCGTTTCAGTCGAGTTAACCGCTAGAATGCTCGCCACACTCTTGGACTTCCCTTTCGAGAAGCGTCACAAGTTAGTGTATTGGTCAGATTTAGCTGCAGCCAATGCCGAAACCACAGGCGGTGATGCCGATATTAATGAGACCTTTCGTGGCGTTGCCGACATGGCCAAACACTTTTCAGCCCTATGGCATGACAAAGCCGCCCGACGTGCTGCGGGTGAAGCCGCTAGCTTTGATTTAATTACTCTGCTTCAATCCAACAACGACACCAAAGACCTTATTCATCGCCCGATGGAGTTTATTGGTAATTTGGCATTGCTAATTGTGGGCGGCAACGACACTACAAGAAACTCCATGACTGGTGGTGTATTGGCACTTAATCAATTCCCAGACGAGTTCATTAAGCTCAAAAATAATCCCGCCCTAATCCCTAATATGGTGTCTGAAATTATCCGTTGGCAAACCCCGCTGGCCTATATGCGCCGTATCGCAAAACAAGATGTGGAGCTCAATGGCAAGCTCATCAAAAAGGGCGATAAAGTGGTGATGTGGTATGCCTCTGGCAATCGCGATGAGCGTGCCATTGAACAACCTGATGAATTTATCGTTGATCGTAAAAATGCACGAAATCACTTATCGTTTGGTTTTGGCATTCATCGCTGCATGGGCAATCGTTTAGCCGAAATGCAATTGCGCATACTGTGGGAAGAAATTCTAAAGCGCTTTGATGATATTGAAGTGCTGGCAGAACCAGAAAAAGTACAGTCAAATCTTGTACGTGGTTATAGCCAGATGATGGTCAAAGTAAGGCCTAAATCTGCCTAGGCAATGACTCATTAAGGACCTGCTACTCATGAACAACGAATTTCGTCACTTGCTACGCGTACGTTATGCCGAGTGTGATGGGCAGCAGGTCGTTTTTAATGGGCGCTATGT
>CAYYWS010000018.1:10376-19017 GCA_964473955.1 uncultured Paraperlucidibaca sp.
GTCGAATTTTATAATCACCACAGCTCGGCGCACTTGGCCTCTGCCGAAATAACCTATGTCATGGTCAGTGTTGGTGATCATCAAAAAATGACTATCCCAGAAAACATGCGCCAGCAGCTAACGCAAGGTGCAAAAGGCATTGTTGTTGATCATGCTGGTGTTTCAGCATAAATGAGTTGATGTTTAAACGCTTGGTCCACAGTTATTGGCGTTTAATTTGCCCGCCAAACTACAGATAAGTCTGCCTGTAGCTCGACAGATGTCAGCCCCAACTATCTAGATTTCAATGTTGATGAAATAAATTTTCTCAACAACGAAAGATAGGTGGTTTATGAATACTCAACGATCGCTTAAACCGCTAGCTGCCAGCCTGTTAGCGCTAGCAAGTCTTAATGTTTCATCAGCACTAGCTAGTACGGGCAAGCTGGTGTTGACTGGAGGCATTAGTACTATCGAAGGTGCCGGAGGCGGTGGGTTAACACCTTGGGCAATGATTGGTACACAGGCTACTGAAAATGAAATTGGCGTTGCTGCAAATCTTTCCTACGGTCGAACTAACGATTATCGACTAGAAACCAAAAGCGTCATGCTGGGTTGGAACGAGCGTGTCGAATTATCGCTGGGACAACAATCTTTCGACACGGGAGTTACTGGTCGTACATTGGTTGGCCCCCAAGGTGTAGATCTTGAACAAACCATTATTGGCGCCAAAGTTCGCTTATTCGGCGATGCGATTTTAGACGCTGACCGACTCATGCCAGCGGTTTCCGTTGGCGTTCAACATAAACGACTCGATGCTGGTGATCTTGCGCCTACACTTCGTAGCCTTAATGCAAGCACAAGTGGCACCGACTTTTACGTTGCCGCCACCAAACTATTTTTAAAGCAAGGTGTGTTAGTCAACGGCACATTGCGCGCTACTAAAGCCAACCAAAACGGCTTATTGGGCTTTGGTGGTAATAACAATAACAGCTATGAGCTCATGCCAGAGTTCTCCGTTGCCAAAATGCTGCGCGACAACCTAGCCGTCGGTGCTGAGTACCGATTGATGCCAAACAATCTTAGGCTTGATACCCCAAATGGCAATGGCCTAGCCTCTGACCATTGGAAGGATATTTTCGTGGCATGGGCACCAAGCAAAAATGTCTCCCTCACTGCCGCTTATGTTGACCTAGGTCGCATTGTTCCCGCCACAACTAACGGGCGCGATCAAACAGGCTTTTATCTCAGTGCACAACTCGCTTTTTAGTCTGGAGAATAAAGATGAAAAAAACGCTAACAGCATTATGTATTGCTGCAAGTATGGCGATCGCTCCTATTTCAGCGTTAGCCAATAACCAACCTACACTCTATGAGCAGCTTGGTGGCAAGGACAATATTCGGGTAGTAATGGATGACTTTGTACTGCGTCTCACCATGGATCCTCGCATTGGCGATCAGTTTAAAGACACCAATCAAGCTCGATTATCTGCGCTGCTTACAGAGCAGGTGTGCGAAGCCACGGGCGGGCCCTGTAAGTATCCAGGCCTTGACATGAAAGCAGCACATGCAGGCATGACTATTACCAAAGCACATTTTAACGCTCTGGTTGAAGTGCTAGTGGACAGTTTGCGCGCTGCGGGAGTGCCATTTGCGTTGCAAACAGATATTTTGGCTTTATTAGCGCCTATGCATCGCGACGTTATTACTGTTCGATAAAGGTAACGCTAATAAGGGCTGATCCTTAAAGAACTTTCTCAAACCCCAGAAACAACAAAGCCAGACGTGCTAAGTGCTTATCTGGCTTCGTTTAAATATGGCTCCCCGAACTGGACTCGAACCAGTGACCCAAGGATTAACAGTCCTTTGCTCTACCAACTGAGCTATCGGGGATCGTCGTTGCGGCGCAGATAATAGTGTTGGCGCCTCACTCGGTCAACCACTTTGTGCAACAAATGCCTATAAAAAGGACAACCGAGCCTAAGTCTTCTCAAGCGCCATGGCACGAGAGCCAGATAAAATCATATGCAACATCACCACGGTTTGTTCCAGCAACTTCTTCTGTTCATCTAGAGGCAGGTTCACAGCCACGGCCCCCATCGCAAACACCAAGCGGGTAATGGCACGAGCAACCAATTCAGCTTCAAATAACTTCTTATTATTTAAAGCCTCCAAGCGCAATAAATCTGTTTTTAGCTCTTCTTCAAAAAACAGTAACTGCCGCTCAACGGCAGCATTAAACGCAGCCGAACCCACTTTGCCCTCTCGCAGCAAAATATCTAAAAAACGCTCTTCGGCATTGAGCTGTTCCATAAACACTTCGAGCGATGTTCTGACCACACTGCGTTCAGCCGTGGCGCGCTGTCTGGCCTCGCTGAAAATTTGACGCAAACTGGTGCCGGCTAAATCAATAAGGGCAATGGCAAGCTCATCCATGTCCCGAAAGTGGCGATAAAAGCTATTCGGCGCAATGCCTGCTGCCCTAGCCACTTCGCGCAAGCTCAGCGTGGAGATGCTGCGGTTAGGCCCTAATAAAGAACGAGCAGCATCAATTAGCTCGTCACGAGAGATGACGGCCTTGCGACCTGCATGAATTCGTTCCACCTTGCTGTGCTGAGGCTCTGTCACACGTTTGTACCTGTGCGTATGGATAGTCTAAGTATACATAAAATGAAAAAAGAACATTTATATATACAACTGTATAGACATATGTATAATTGTGGCCATCTTACTTGGCAGGTTCACATTTATGGCCTCACTTTTAGCATCAGCGTTACCAACATCGGTCATCGATTTCTGGCTGAGCGCTATCAACCCGCTGTGGTCAACACAGCAGGCGCTTGCGCGTATCACGCATTTAGAGCACGCCGCCAGTGATAGCGTCACCTTAACGCTGAAAGCTAATCGTCACGTACAGGGCTTTTTGCCCGGCCAACACGTCAACATCACTGTTGAGGTGAACGGCGTACGACGTACACGTAGCTATAGCCCTGCATGGCTCAACAGCAACACCGGCGAATTCAGTATTACTGTGAAGCGTGTAGATGCCGGCATCGTCAGCCAGTGGTTAAGCCAACACAGCTGTATTGGCCAAGTTGTTGAAATAAGCCCTGCCTTTGGTGATATGACGCTAGACACAGCACAGCCAAAAGCGACCTTAATGCTAGCTGCCGGCAGCGGCATTACCCCGTTTTTGAGTTTGTTGCGCGGCCACTTAGCAAGTTACCCTGCCCCTATTACGCTGCTGTACTGGGCTAAGCACGAGCATGAGCTTTGTTTCGTAGATGAGCTTAATATCCTGGCCAGCACACATGCACAGTTCCAAGTGCAGTACTTGTTAACGCAAGCCGATCTACCTGCTCAACGCCTTAACGCGCAGCACCTACAAGCGCACTTAGACCAGTCAAACGACAGCCAGATTTTTGCCTGTGGCCCACAAGGTTTTGTGCAAAGCGCGGCGGCACTCGCTAAACAATATGACCTGCCCGCAGTGACGGAAGCGTTTTATGCGCCAGAAATTGTTTTTGACAGCAACCATCGTGTTGCCATCACGCTGCAGCGCAGTCAAAAAACCGTCATGGTTCCGGTGGGACAACCAATCTTAAGCGCGCTAGAGGCAGAGGGCATTAATCCTGCTTATGGCTGTCGTCGTGGCTTATGCAATACCTGTTCTTGCACCAAGCTAGCTGGCAGCACGCAGCACATTCAGAACCAAGACAGCAATCACGAAAGCCCAACCAGTGTTCGTCTGTGCGTCAACAGTGCCAGCTCCGACCTGACTTTAGATCTTTAAGAGGCCTTAACATGAGCCAATATTTCAGCCGTACCTTATCCCCTGCCGAGCTTGATCAATTAGCGATTGAGTTAGATGCCGTAAAAGCCAAACACATGGCAGACCTTGGTGAAAAAGATGCGCGTTATATCCGTCGTATTGTGAAAGCTGTGCGATACACCGGTGCTGCAGGTCGTGGCCTGTTGTTCTTTGGCATTTTCCCGCCAGCATGGCTATTGGGAACACTGCTGCTAGGTATTTCCAAAATTCTGGAAAACATGGAGTTAGGTCACAACGTCATTCATGGTCAATATGACTGGATGAACGACCCCAAACTGAATGGCCAAAGTTATGAGTGGGATATTGTTGGCACCTCACATAACTGGCGCGAATCACATAACCATATGCACCACACCTACACCAATATCAAAGGCATGGATGATGACGTTGGTTATGGCATTCTGCGTTTGTTCCCTGAGCAGCGCTGGAAGCCGTTTTATATGCTACAGCCTATTTATAGCGTGCTATTTGCGCTGCTGTTTCAATGGGGTGTGGCGGTGCAAGAATTGCGCTTAGGCCACTTGTTTGCTGGCAAAAAATCGAAGGCCGAGTTCAAACAAGAGTTTGACCCAGTTAAACGCAAAATGGGCCGTCAGCTGTTTAAAGACTATGTGTTTTTCCCACTGCTAGCAGGCCCGTTTTTCCTACCGGTATTAGCCGGCAACTTCGTTGCTAACGGCATGCGCAATGTCTGGACGTTTTCGATTATTTTCTGTGGCCACTTTACCCGTGACGCGCAAATTTTCCCGAAAAGTGTGCTGAAAAACGAAAGCCGTGGGCACTGGTATATGCGTCAAATTCAAGGCTCATCAAACTTAAAAGGTGGCCCACTGTTTCACATTATGTCTGGCAACCTGAGCCATCAAATTGAGCATCACCTGTTTCCAGATGTGCCTGCTTGGCGTTATGCCGAGATGTCAAAAGACGTACGCGAAATCTGTAAGCGTTATGAACAGAACTACAACCTAGGTTCATTCTGGAGCCAGAGCGGTCAGGTGACATGGCGCATCCTTCGCCATGCATTCCCATCACGCTCTTCCTCTACAGCCTTTGATCGAGCCGCTAAGGCTTAAACTTTCAGCGCGATAAAGTCTACTTTTTCGCGCACAGCACAGTCTGGGCAAGGCCACGTATCAGGGATCTTGGCCCAGACTGTCCCAGCAGGAAAACCTTCCTGTGGACAGCCCTTCGCTTCATCATAAATATAACCACAGTCTGAGCATTGAAAGCGCGCATGACCATCGGTCTTGATGTCTGTTGGCGCACCCTCTGGAATGGGTGGCATATACGCTGGATTTTGCTCGCTGACACGATGCAGCTCTGAACTTAAAATCGCATCACGCTTCGAGGGCAAAATATTGGCCCGACTTAAGTCACCCTTATAGTGTTTAGACACCAAAGGATCCATTTGCCGGAACCACAGAGGTGGAATATAGGCTGGTAGTAACATCGAGGCATATCCCGATGGTAGCTGTGGGCTAGCCTCAAAATGACGCAAAGCCTGGAAACTGCGGGTTGGGTGCGCATGGTGGTCACTATGTCGCTGTAGCTGATACAGCACTAAGTTCGTCACAATATGATTGCTGTTCCAAGAATGCTCGGGCATACAGCGCTCATAACGGCCATCAGCACCCTTCTGCCGCAATAAACCGTAATGCTCCATATAGTTAATAACTTCCAGCAAGGATGCACCGTAAAACGCCTGCAGCACCAAAAACAGCAATGCCACCCAACCAAACATCCACGTTAACAAAGCAAACAAGACAACAGTCATTGCCCATGCTTGCAGGTTGTCGTTAGCAAAAGTCCAAGTACCCTTGCCTAAACGACCTAAGCGTTCACCTTCAATTTTCCAAGCAGACTTAACACTACCAATCATGGTGCGTGGCAAAAACGCCCAGAAGCTTTCACCCATCTTTGAGCTTGCAGGGTCGTCTGGCGTTGCTACGTTTTTATGATGACCACGAACATGTTCAACATAAAAATGACCATAGGCTACTGGCGCCAAGGTAATTTTCGCCATCCAGCGCCCCATTTCATCACGCTTATGCGAAAGCTCATGAGCGGTATTAATGGCAATGCCGTTAATAACACCCACACTAAGCACTAAACCAGTGAATTCAAACCAGCTTAACTGGCCAGTGGCAGCTATATAAGCCCCCCAAATGGTGAGCACAAATTGCGAAGGAATGTAGGCGTAAACAATAAAGCGGTAATAGCTGTCGGACTCTAAATGTGCAACGGCGGACTCAGGCGGGTTAGTCGGGTCTGAACCAATAATTCGGTCTAATAGTGGGATTAAGCCATAAACAATGATCGGGCCGCCCCAAAGGGTCCAGCCAACACCGGTGATGATATAGGTTCCAAGAATGGCAAGCCCAAGCACAGGGAGCATGGGACTTAATAACCAAAGGTAACGCTTTTTATCTACCCAATTAACCGTTTGCGTCGCAGTGTTCATGTTCGCTCTCCTGAAAATTCAAGTAAGCAGCACACCTCAACTAAGCAACGAAAGCAAAACAATTACGACAACACCCAAAGGCAACTCGTCGGAAACCATAATAATACAACTTCTGTTTAGTTATGACGAGCAAGGCGCTTGTTGCCAGCGCTGCAAGTAAGCAACCAGTGCATGGTTAGCCTCCGCAACGGCGTCTTGCGAAATCGCACCTGTACTAAAATAACTATAACGCATAATCGCCAATATAATTTCAACTGCATAACCGGCAATATTGGGCACTTCTGGCAAAGGTAATGGCTGTGAAATTTCAGCTAAAGCCAAGCGCAGCTGTTTGGCAATTTCATTGACTTTTTTCTCTTCAATGGCAATGTCGGCTCGACTAAACGGTGCGCCCAACACCAGCCGCGTGGTTAAGGCATGATTATTAAAATAAAACGCAACGGCATTGATCATCACATTAAGCAGCTTCTGCCAATCCTGTGTTTCATTAACTTTTTGCTTCAAAGTTGATGAAACATACTCTGCTGTTTGCTCATAATGCCGTTCCGTTAAATACGAAATTACGTCGTACTTCGTTGGAAAATAATTATAGATAAATGAACGTGGTACATTGGCGCATTCAGCAATTTTCGGAATAGAGGCCTCTTCTGTACCTTCGGCCATAATGATGTGCTCTGCCGCGAAAATGACTAGCTGCATTTTATCAATCGAGCGTTTTTGACAAGGTCCCTTAGTTCCAAAATCAATCACAGCAGACATAACACACCCTCTACAGGCAAGTTTTAAAGTGCGCACATTGTTAAACTCGACACTTGTCGCGGCCTGTCATTTTCTGACATGATCGTGTCATATTCTGACACTCCAGTAGGTCAAGGAGATATATCAATGGATGATGAAGCGAAAATACCGGCACGTTATTTTGCCAAGCTGCAAAATGTCTTAATCGCGCAAGGTATTAATTTTGATGAGCTCTTAGCTCAGTCTGAGATCTCGCCACAAACCATAAGTAAGCCAGATGGCTTGTTACGCATGAGCCAAGTTGAGCGCCTAATTGACTATGGCCTTAAGATCGCAAGCCCAGATTCCAGTCTAATACTGGCAAAACACATCAAACTCAGCTCACACAGCATGGTGGGTTATGCCATGCTCAGCAGCCCAAATGTGGACTATGCCTTGCGCTTAGCAGCACGATTTTTTAACCTAATTTTGCCTTCGATTAATATGGTGTATCGGCGAGACGAGCAAACGATAAGTTTGCACTTCAGCCCCACCATGCCAATGTCTTCTCAATGCCTGCATTATCACTTAGAGACGATTGCCGCTACCGTACACTGGGAACTCAGTGATTTACTACAAAGTAGAATGCCGCCTTATGATTTGTATCTAGGCTACCCAAAGCCTAGTTATGCCGAACGTTATAAAGAACTACAAGGTGCCCGCTGTCACTTTGAGTGGGATGAGCTGCCCGGCATCAAAATCGTATTCCCAGCCGTGATTGCCAACTATCCATTAGTGCTGTCTGACACATCTGCCTTGCAAATGGCAGAGCATAAATGTCAGGAACTAGTAGCACATGCGATTGCTAACCGAAAACTGGCAGACTGGGTGACGATGATGCTAAATGAGGCGAAAGATTGTGCCTTAACACTAGAAGATTTAGCACACACATTAAATATGTCTGTACGTACCTTGGACCGACATTTAAAAAATGAAAACGCCAATTTTCGTGACATTAAAAATGCGGTAAGACACCAACGAGCAATTAGCCTGCTGGACAATACCGAATTATCAGTCACCCAGATTGCTTATGAACTGGGCTATACCGATCCTGCCAACTTTACCCGGGCGTTTTCAAAGGTCGCTGGCATGTCGCCCAGTCAGTACAAAACCCGTGCTTGGTCAAGCCTCATTCAAGCCATCAAACCAAGCCACTAAACACTCAACTTCCGCTTTCAAAGAGCGTGTACCCGGTAACAAAGCCGTAGGCCGCGGCGCACGATCAAACCAAAATTTACCTGATAAAGAACTGTCATCTAATGCTGGATGACTAGCCAACCAAACGGCTGTATCCGATCCCATACGGTTGTTTCGCAGACGAGAGCCTAAGCGCTCATGAAAACCGGGCAACGACTTTTCAACACCCGGCGTGTTGGCCCAGCCTGGATGCACAATATGCCAACGTACATTGGGTATTTGTCTGGCCCAGTAACGACTCAGGTCAAGCAAAATTCGCTTAGCACGCGCATAAGATTTGGGGCCGTTATAAGGCTCTTGAGCAAAGTTAAAGTCTTCTAAGTGAATACTTTGGCTATACAGCCCGCCAGACACCATATTGATAATACGTCCGCCACGTGCAGCAATTTGTGGTG
>CAYYWS010000019.1:0-18462 GCA_964473955.1 uncultured Paraperlucidibaca sp.
AGTGCAGTTTTTCAGCCGTTAAAGCACGCACCAAATCCACCACATCAGCAACCACGGCTGAGGCTGTTGGGCCTGCACCAGCACCGGCACCGTAGTACAAGGTTGGACCAACAGGGTCTGACTGCACCAGAATTGCGTTTTTTACGCCATTCACATTGGCAATCAAACGATCTTGTGGAATCAGGGTGGGATGCACACGCAGCTCAATACCTTTAGCGGACTGACGAGCAATGCCTAAGTGCTTAATACGGAAGCCCAGCTCTTCAGCATAAGCCACATCATCACGGGTTAACTTGGTGATGCCTTCCATAAACACTTTACTGAATTGCAGCGGCACACCAAAAGCCAGCGAAGCCATGATGGTGAGTTTGTGTGCAGCATCATTACCTTCAACGTCAAAAGCAGGATCCGCTTCGGCATAACCTAAGGCCTGCGCTTCTGCCAGCACATCAGCAAAGTCACGACCCTTTTCACGCATTTCGGTCAGAATAAAATTGCCAGTACCGTTGATGATGCCCGCTAACCAATCCACACGATTGGCCGCTAGACCTTCACGCAACACTTTAATAATTGGCACACCACCAGCAACCGCTGCTTCAAAAGCGACATGTACGCCCTGAGCTTCTGCAGCTGCAAAAATTTCATTGCCATGCTCGGCTAATAACCACTTGTTGGCGGTTACCACATGCTTGCCATTGGCAATTGCAGCCAGCACCAGGTCGCGAGCATCGGTAATACCGCCAATCACTTCAACCACAATATCAACCGCTGGATCTTGCACCACCGCCATAATATCGCTGCTAACGACAATGCCTAATGCCGTTAAGTCTGGCCGTGGACGACGACAGCCCACATGCGAAACGGCAATGGTACGACCTGTGCGACGTGACAACTCTGCTGCGTTATCGCGAATAAGATTTAAGGCGCCGCCGCCGACGGTGCCAAGTCCGACGATTCCAATATTGACCGGTTTCACAAGCCCACCTGATGTTTTAAATAAGACAACGCCGGCGATAACCGGCGTTGCAAAAAGTGACTGCGCATTATAACGGCAGCCTATGATTTGTCGAACGTTCCGCTGTGCTATTTCAGCTGTAAACGCTCGGCCAATTGCGCGGCAGTGACATAACCACCCACATTTACGCCTTTGCTAGTAAAGATGGCTGGCGTACCTTGTACGCCCATTTTTTGACCTAGAGCGTATTGCGCTTCAATCGGCGCTTTACAGCTTGCTTTGCCATCAGCCACTCGACCACCACCTTTAACAATCGTCATCGCTTTGTCTGGTGTTGGGTGGCACCAAATATCACGCATTACTTTACTGGTACTACTATCAGGACCAGTGCGCGGCAAGTTGCGTGGGTAGGCTAAATAACGCACCTCCACACCCATACGATTCATCGCAGGCACTTCTTCATGCAAACGACGGCAATAACCACAGTCGGTATCGGTAAATACCGTAATAACTTCTTTTGCCTTGCCTCGAGCAGGGAAAACCACCATGTCTTTGCGATTAAGCGTCTTCATGAGCTCAACACGCTTACGGCCCATGGCTTCATCAGTCAGACTGACTAAGCGCTTGCCTTCAAAACGAGAGATATCACCGCGAACCAAATATTGCCCATCTTCACTGACATAAATAATGCCACTGTCTAGCTCCACTTCCACTAAGCCTGGAATACTGCTGGCGCGAATGTCTTGAATAGGGACGTCTGGGGAGAAACCCAACAAACTGGCACGAACTTCAGAAAAGTTGCCGCTGGCCGCTTTAGTGGTTGCAGTGGCCTTGGGCTTTTCTGCTTTTTTATCTGAGTCATCCGCTTGCAGGCAGCCTGTCATCAGCGCGGAGGTCACCATGACACAAGCCAACCAACGTCGATTCAATAAACCCATTTTATTCTCCTATTCTTTAGCGCAAAGAGCATACGGCATTGCGAGCATATAAGTCAGCCTCGCGGATGGTGCTGTGCATGTAATGTTTGTAAACGTTGGCGCGCCACATGGGTGTAGATCTGTGTGGTCGATAAATCACTATGCCCTAACAATAGCTGTATAACGCGCAAGTCCGCGCCATGGTTGAGCAAATGCGTTGCGAAAGCATGGCGCAATGTATGTGGCGAAACGACTTTGTTAATGCCGGCCAGCAAGGTGTAACGTTTAATTAAATGCCAAAAATTCTCGCGTGTCATCGCGCTACCACGTCGGCTCACAAACAACGCTGCCACTACTTTACCCGCCAGCAATTCCGGTCGCGCTTGTTCAATATAACGCTGCAACCATAATCCAGCCTCCTCCCCTAACGGTACTAAGCGCTCCTTTTGACCCTTGCCCATGACACGTAAATAACCGGCCGATAAATTTAATGCTGCTACCGGCAAGTTCACTAACTCACTCACCCTTAAACCACAGGCATACAGCAGCTCGATCATCGCTTTATCACGCAGCCCTAAGGCCGTGGTTGTGTCCGGTGCAGCGAGTAATGCCTCAACATCTGCCTCAGATAGGTCTTTTGGCAGTGGCCGCCCTAGGCGTGGCGACTCTAAATTAATGGTGATGTCTTCCTGTACAAGACCGCGCTTTAACCAACCCTGCCAGGCTCGACGACAAGCCGATTGCAATCGTGCCAACGAGCGTGGGCTTTTAGCCATCACGGTGGCATCAGCAAAATAAGCCGTCAGAGCGGCGACATCTAATGACTTTAACGATTTAGGTGCCCACCACTGCGCCACTAAGGCCAGATCCGAGACATAGGCTTTGCGGGTATGCACACTTAAACCTTCAGCCGACAGTTGATGGCGAAAGGCAGTGAGTAAAACATCGGATTCGGACGGGACTAAAGTCGACTCTGTCATATAAACACTATAGACCGTGGGCAGAAAAGAAAGAACCCACATAAGGTGGGTTCTTTCTTTAACAGCATCTTTAGCTGCGGCATAAGCCGCCTTAGCATTACCGAAGTAATTACTTAGGCGCGCGTGGTGCCAGCTTCTCTTTGATACGTGCAGATTTACCTGAACGATCACGGAGGTAGTACAGCTTGGCACGGCGAACATCACCGCGACGCTTAACTTCAATGCTCGCAACCACTGGCGAATGCGTCTGGAACACACGTTCCACGCCGACACCATTGGAAATCTTACGAACGGTGAAAGCTGAGTTCAGACCGCGTTTTTTGATGGCAATAACCACGCCTTCATAGGCCTGGAGACGCTCACGATCGCCTTCCTTAACTTTCACTTGAACAACAACCGTGTCACCTGGAGCAAATGATGGAATATCTTGCTTCAGCTGGGCGGTTTCTACTGCTTGAACCAGGGGGTGTTTGCCACTCATGGTTTGTCTCTCCACTTCCGGTCACAGAGGCTAAGCGCATTCTGACCCATCAGACTAAGATCACAGAGGCTAAGCGCTTATGATCCACGTGCACACCGTTAGGGTTTTGGTTTATTAACCATCGCCGCCAACAAGGCGTGTTCTTCGGCGTTTAAACATCGCTTGGCCAATAAATCAGGCCGTCGCTGCTGTGTACGCCATAAACTTTGTTGCAAGCGCCAGCGGCGTATAGCGGCATGATCTCCGCTCAACAACACCTCTGGCACTGCTACCCCGTCATAGACTTCAGGACGGGTATAATGTGGACAATCTAATAAACCATCCACAAACGAATCTTCTTCTGCCGAGGCTGCGCTGTTCAACACACCTGGCAACAAACGCGCTACCGCGTCAATCAACACCATGGCCGGCAGCTCACCACCGGACAACACATAATCACCAATCGACCATTCGGCGTCGACTTCACTCGCGATTAGGCGCTCATCAACACCTTCATAACGACCACACAGCAAAATTAACGCCTGCTGTTCGGTTGAAAGTGTTTTCACCGCCGCCTGAGTTAACACCTGGCCTTGTGGTGACAAATAAATCACCGTTGGTGTTAAGCCCTGCGCTTTCGCGGCTTCCCTTGCAGCGGCCAACGCACGCCGCAGGGGCTCAATCTGCATCAACATGCCGGGACCACCACCATATGGGCGATCATCCACACGTCGATAGTTGTCCTCAGTAAAGTCTCTTGGGTTCCAGCTTGCTAAGGTTAGCTTACCGGTCGCTACTGCTCGCGCGGTGACCCCTGATTCACTAATCGCCCGGAACATGTCCGGAAACAACGTAATCAGGCCAACCCACATGGCAGTGCCCTCAATCAACTAAATACGTCGGATCCCAGTCAACCGTAATGCGTTTTTGCTCACGATTAACAAAACGAATCACTTGGCCTGGCAACCAAGGTAGCAAACGCTCCGCTTGATCCACACTGCCTTCACAAGCACGCAACACCATCACGTCGTTGGCGCCTGTTTCCATCATGGCATGCAGGCGACCCAGCAAGACACCTTGCTCGTTAATCACCTGCATATCGATCAAATCAGACCAGTAATACTCGTCGTCTGCCAAACTTGGCAACGAGGAGCGTGGCACCCAAATAGGCAGCCCCAACAGCTTTTCAGCTGCATTACGGTCTTCACAACCTACCACTTTCGCCACTAAGCCTTTACCTTGACTACGTTTGGCTGCCAATTCGACCAACTGGAAACCAGTCGAGGTCTCAACATACCAAGGCGCATAATCAAAAATATTGGCAATAGGGTCAGTACGCGACATCACCCAGACCCAACCTTGAATGCCATAGGCATTATGGATGTGACCCACTTGCATTAAGCTGTCACGGTCTGGGGTTGTCGACATAACCATTAAGCGCTCTTCAATGCACCTTTGGCCAATTGAGCAACACGCTCAGATGGCTGCGCACCTTGAGAAACCCAGTAAGCATAACGCTCACCGTTCAAACGCAGGCGCTCTTCTTGGCCGCGTGAAACCGGGTTGAAGAAGCCAACACGCTCAATGAAACGACCATCACGCGCATTGCGGCTGTCTGTTACAACGATTGAATAAAATGGACGCTTTTTGGCGCCGCCGCGAGCTAAACGAATAGTAACCATGGTTAACTTCCTCAACAGGTTTCTGTGGTAATTCGGTCCGTCCCAGCGCCACAGAAATCGACTGGAGACAGAAGGTCGCGGATTGTACGCCAATTCAGCAGAATCTGCTAGGCTTCGCCACCGTAAACGCTTGCGCGAGAATTAAGCCCCATGCACTACCAAGCACCAACCCAGTCAATTGTGCGTGGTCTGGCCCTGCTCACCTTATCTGCCCTGCTGTTTTCCGCCATGGGCGTACTCATTCGCCTGGCCTCGCACAGTGTCAATAATGAAACCATTGTGTTTATGCGCAACCTAACCGGCACCATCATGCTGCTGCCGTTAATTGCTGTGCATGGTCTCGGGTTATTAAAAACATCCGTACCACTGCAACACCTTTGGCGCGCACTGGTTGGACTGGCTGCCATGTATGGTTTTTTTTATGCCATCGCCAACCTGCCACTTTCTAGCGCAATGGTCTTTACCTATTCATCACCGATTTTTATACCCTTAGTGGCTTGGCTATTTTTGCGTGAACGCATGACTCCGCGCATGGGTGTTGCGGCGGTTATGGGCTTAGTGGGCGTGATTATGGTTTGTCGGCCAGCGGCCACCGGCAGCCTATTTATGGCCAGCATTGGCATCAGCGCCAGTCTGTTAGCTGCCATGGCATTTGTTACAGTACGCTCACTCTCGCGCACGGAGCCGACCACCCGCATCGTATTTTATTTTTCGCTAATATCAGCACTAATTTCAGCCATACCCATGCTGTGGGCTTGGCGCCCGCTAACGGCAGAAGAAATGATGCTAGTTGTGGGTGCTGGTGTATTAGCCACCTTCAGCCAATTGGCGATGTCACGTGCCTATAGCTTAGCGCCAGCCGGTAAAATTGGCCCAGCAGCCTATCAAGCCATTGTATTTGCCGGCGTTTGGGCTTGGCTGATTTGGGGTGAAGTGCCAGACCGTTTCGCGGTTGCTGGCACCATCATTATTTTTGTAGCGACCCTGTTGTGTTTGGAGCGACGCCATCGGCCTCGCCAAAATATCGGCTAACAAAGTCACAACGGCAATCCGGCAGCCAATCGGGGAAACGATAGTAGTTATCACGAACCTCGGTTAAGACTATGTCCTTATAAACGGCATAATCGAAGCCTTGGCCGAGCAGGAAATCAAACGTCTGGCCCTTATATTCGACTTGAAACAACTGATGCTCAGCAAACCACGGCGCGGCCTTTTCGACCTCTCGAGGACGCTTCAAGAACAACAAAACAGACTCACCATCTAGATCACGGAAGTCGGTAATAAAGTCGTCTTGGCGAGCGTATTTAGAGCCAGTACCCATCACCATGACCGGCTCACGTGCTAAATACGACAATACAGACGAGGCGGTATAACCCTGAGTAGCCAAGGCGAGCTGATCAACATTAGCTGCTGTTAGTTCAGCAGCCTTGGCTCGCGCGACCACTAAAATTTGCTCACCTTCATAGGCCGCTAAAATATCGCGCTGTAGTTTAGGCTTGCCGCTCCATACCGATAACGGCATTGCCACAATCAACAGCACAATCAGCACATGAGCCACACCATACCAACTGATTTGCCGAGTGATTTGCTGCCAGCGTGCCAATGGCAGGCGCCATAACAGCAATAAGCAAAATGGATGGAACCACAGCACCCAATGCAAGCCAATATTTTTGCCCAAGCTGACTAGCAAAAAGCCCAACAATGCAGTGCCTGCTAACGTTGCCGCTAAGCGTAAAATAGGCTGAATAGTCGCTTCTGCCACTTGGCTGCGAACCTGATAAAGCCCACGAATAACCGGCGGTAGTAATACATAGGCCATCATCACCACGTAACTAACTAATGCCGCCCATTGCACACCAGAGCTGTCTTCATTGCGATTAACCAAGTTAAACAGCAGATTGCTCCAGCAGTTCATCAAATTCCAATGCAGATTTAGCAGGCCAAAGGGGATGGCCGCCAACACCAGCACGACACCATGCCGCCAATACGCAGGTGCTACCGCAAAGTAAAAAATGAGATATCCAATACCCAATAAGACAGAGAAGTATTTGGACAAAAATGCCAACCCAAGACCAACGCCGGCTAGTGCAGCCCATAACAATCGGTTCGTTAGCAGGCCACGCGCAGCAGCCACAAACGAGAGTGCCGCAAATAATATGCAGCCGGTATCAGTGAGGGTAAAAACATTGAGCAGGCTCATTGGGCTGAGCAAAAGTAGCAGTGCTAACCAGCGCGCTTTAACCGCATCAAAGGGCTGCATAAGCTGGTAAAACGCCCACGCAATAATGAGCTCACTGAGCAGGCCCGGCATACGCAACCAGACCCGATGATCGCTGACTAATAATTGCAGCCACATCATCCAGCCAGCCATTGGCGGGTGATCATAGTAGCCATAATCGAGATGCCGGCCCCAGAAAACAAAATAGGCCTCATCACCAGTCATGGGCAGCGCCCAGGCAAGGGTGACTTTAATCAACAACAACGTGGCCACAATAATGGCCCACGGTGCATTTAACCAACGTGTCATCGCTTGATTAAGCATCACTACATCCTACAAATGCGCATCACTGGCGGCGGGTGCTGGTGGCAAGCTCAATACCGCAATCATGCCTAATGCCACTGCGAACCAAAGCGTGGCCAGACGAATAATAACCGTCGCAGCTACCGCCTCTGGCAGCGCCAAACCTTGCAACACCAATAGGCCGGTCATCGTGGCTTCAGTACCACCCAGACCACCGGGCAAAAAGCTCAAGGCACCGACCAACATAGCAAAGCCATAAATAAACAATGCTGCTTCAATACTGATTTCTGGCATCAGGGTACGCAAGATAAGCCATGCGCCAATCCCTTCAGCAAACCACGCCACTAAACTTAAACCTTGCGACTGCCACAACAGACGACCTTGCCATAACGGTCTGCTACTAGATGCCACATCCGCTAGCCAGTTCACACTTTTACGCTGGCCACCAACACGGCGTAACAGGTTTTCAGGAAAGCGCGTGCGCAATAACAATAAGCAGCCAAACAGCACCACCATCAGCAGCACAAACGCCCATTCACCCTGTGGCAAGTAAGTCAGCCCCAGCGCTGTCAAAATAACGATAGCGACCAAGTCTGCTAAACGTTCGCTAAAAAACATGGCGGCGGAACGATGCCAAACCACACCATAGGGCCGCAAGAACACACTGCGAATTAGCTCACCGGCTTTGCCCGGGGTGGTAGTTAACGCAAATCCGGCAAAATAAATACGCTGATTGAGTAGGCGTGGCACGTTGTAATGCCAGCGCTGCAGAAACAAATGCCAGCGCTCACCGCGCAAACCGTAATTCACTAGCGATAACAATAAAGCAATCACGATAGGCCAAGCGCCAATTTGCTTAACCGCGGCCCAAACCTCTTGCCAACCCGACCATAACGCAAAGACTAAGTAGCCAGCAGCACTCAAGGCCACCGACAACCACAATAAACGCTGCCGGCGCGGACCTAAATTCATAACGCCACCAACGACAGCACCGTAATGAGCCAGCCCAAACCGGCTAGTGCAATATGTGGGTCACGGAATAAGTCGCGTGATGGATCGCCACCACCCGAAGAGTTATGTAGTAGGAATAAATAACGAAAGCAGGCATACATAACAAATGGCACGGTGTAATACAGCCGCTCGGTGCCATGGAACAACATAATGTTCTCATCCATGGTGTAGAGGCTGTAACTTAAGATCATGCCGGTACAGGTGATGCCAATCAGCTTATCGAGCAGAGCAGGACTGTAGTCATTTAACACCGCGCGGTGCTCACCACCCTCTTCCGCTAGCGTAAAAATTTCTGCACGGCGCTTGATGAAGCCTAAAAACAGTGTTGTCCACAAGCCACACACCACCAACCAGTTTGATGGCGGAATTTCAATGCCATCTGTACCAGCCAAAATACGCAACATAAAGCCTGCTGAAATACAGAAAATATCTAACACCACAATATGCTTAAGTCTTAATGTATAGACCACATTCAGCAGCAAATAGGCCAACACATAGGTTACGACTAAGGGGCTGGCGGCGCGCGCAAACACCAAGGCAGCAATGGCAAGCCCCAGCGTTAGCAACCAGCCTTGGTTAGGCGTCACTGCCCCCGAAGCCAGCGGCCGCCGGCACTTTACTGGGTGCAGTTGATCTTGTTCGCGGTCAAACAAGTCATTAAAAACATACACACTGCTAGAGGCCAAACAAAATGCGACCACGGCAAGCAGTGCCGCTTGTACGAGCGCGGGCTCAGTCCAAGCATGACCAAATAACAAGCCGGTTAACACGAATCCATTTTTAACCCACTGATGTGGGCGCATTAATTTAATCAGCGACACCGCGCCTCCTGCTTTTTAGTGCCAAGGGCGAAAATGTGCCTGCTCGGCTAACGCCAACATTTCACGATCACCACGGGTATCACCATAGGCCGCTAAAATACGCTCAATCTGATAATGCTGACGCAGTCGTGAAGCTTTTTCCGGGCCATAACAGTTAGGCGTTGCCAACTTGCCAGTAAATCGGCCGTTCGCATCCACTTCCAGCTCAGTCGCTAAAACAACATCAAACCCCATGTGGTGTGCCCATGGCCTTAAATACAGTGCCAAAGTGGCGCTCACTAATGCACACACATGGCCCTGCTTAAGATGGCCATGCAAACGTGCCACGGCTTGCGGCCTAAGCGTACGCGGAATGACATCTTGCGCAAATGTATCGGCTTTTGCCTGAACAACCTGAGCCGACTGGCCCGCCAAAAAGCAGGCCACAACCTGCTCTTTAGCCTGTTCATTGCTGGTCATTTTTAAGGCATAACGACACAGCACTGGTAACGACTTCAAGGCGCCCCAGGCGAAGCGCCAAATCGGGGTAACAAACCATAAGAAGCGAAAAAATGATTCGCCATAGGTTAGCGTGCCATCAAAATCAAAGGCCACAACGCGTGGCTGTTTAACGATGACCGTCAAAGCTTTAACCTCTTGAAAACAAACTCAGGCACGTGACGAATAATCAGCAAAATAAGGCGCCAAAAGCCCGGCACATAAATTTCGTTACGGCCCCTGCGCTGCGCATGCACGATCACTTCACCGACCTGCATCGGGTCTGCCACTAAAAACAGGCCAGGCAAGCCAAAGGTCATACGGGTATCAACAAAGCCGGGTTTAACCGTCATCACCGATACACCCGCATGAAATAGACGATTACGAAGGCCAGCCAAGTAGGTGGCAAAACCGGCTTTAGCGGCACCATAGGGATAATTACTTTGGCGGCCACGATCGCCTGCTACTGAAGCAATACCGACAATAAAGCCCAACTCACGTTGTTCAAACACATCGGCAAAGGCGTTTAACAAAGCAACAGGGCCAGTATAGTTACGCTGAATCACAAGCATGGCATCATCACCACGACGCATGCTTTCTGAGTCCGGCATCCAACCAGCCGCCAGCAGCACACCATCAACTTGACCATATTCCGCCTCAAGGTTGACCACCCAAGCGGGTCTATCGGCGTTGTGATCAAGATCTAACTCGATCACTTCAGCTCGCGTTTGAAAACGCACTTGAATATCGCTGGCCAAACGCGCTAATTCATTCACATCACGACCCGCTAACAATAAGCGATGCCCCTGTGCTGCCCACGCAAACGCTGCCCCTCTGGCCATCGCCGATGTCGCACCTACAATCAAAATCTGCGTCATCAACACATCTCCAAGCGTTGGCCCAACGCCGACACATACAAGCCATGAGGGTCTAACTGATGACGAATGGATTGCCACTCACCTAAACGCGGATACATTTGCTGTAACGTGCTAGCTGACATTCGAGCGTCTTTTGCTAAATACACCCGCCCACCATGAGCTAGCACGATGGTGTCTAGCGTGTCTAATAACGTTAAGGTGCCGGCTCGTAGTGGAATATCTAAGGCCAAGGTAAAACCGGGCATGGGGAACGACAACAGGCCTTCACCTTGTGCACCAAATCGCTTCAGCACAGCCAAAAAGCTGGCATTGCCGCCTTCGCTAATTCGAGCTAATACCTCGCGAATACCCGCCTCTGCACTGCCTTCTGGCAGCACAAACTGATATTGCACAAAGCCATCTTTGCCATAAAGCTTCGGCCAATCACGAATGCCATCCAAGGGGTAAAAGAACGGCGCAATCGCGACTCGATGCGGTGCTGTTTTGCGTGACTGCCAACGGTAATACAGGCTATTAAATGCACGCACGCTGTGACTATTCAGACAAAAGCCAGGCAGGTTAACCGGCATACTTAAACGTGCCGCGCCCGGCGCTGGGCCTAAGGAGCCATCAATATGATGACCACGAACTAATACCGAGCGGCCAAGTGCCTCACCTTGTGCTAAACAATCAATCCACGCCACGGTGTATTCATCGTCCTGCGCAGGATCTCGCATCAGCGCCATGATTTCAGTTAAATTAGCAGCAGGCACATGAGTAACAGACATATCCACTGATTGAATAGGCTTAAGCTGTAACTCAACCTCACCAATCAAGCCAGTCATGCCCATACCACCCACGGTTGCCCAAAAACAGGCCGCGTTTTCTTCTGCAGAACAACGCAACGGGCCATGCACGGTAAACAACACAATACTTTTTACAAAGGCACTGAAGCTACCCACATGATGATGGTTTTTACCATGCACATCACTGGCGATTGCACCGCCTAGGGTGACATAGCGCGTACCGGGGGTAACAGGCAAAAACCAACCCTGCGGCATCACCACCCGTAAAATATCATCAAGGCTAACACCAGCTTCAGCACAGAGCAGGCCAGAGACTGGATCAAAACTCAGAAAGCGATTTAACCGCGTGGTTAACAAGGTATGACCTTGTAAGCTGATGGCAGCATCACCGTAGGCGCGACCTAAACCACGTGCCAAACAAGGCCTATGTGCCCATTCGGCAAGTTCGGCATAACGCTCAACACGCGCCAATCTGGCATCAACCAGTGGATAGTTGCCCCAGCCCGCGATCTGCTTTTCAACAAATGCAATTTCAGTCATTGTTAACGCTTCTTAAAGCCGGGAGGCAGAGCGCCCGGTAAGCCTGGAAAACCTGCTGGGCCACCTAAGCCAGGCAGACCCGGCATCGATGGTGCGTTTTTAGCTCCGCCCGGCAGCTTACCCATGCCCGGCATGTCGTCAAGCATACCCGGCGGCAGCTTACCTTGCATGCCACGCATCATTTTCATCATACCGCTGGGGCTGGAAAACTTTTTCATCATTTTGGCCATTTGAACATGCTGCTTAAGCACCCGATTCACATCTTGAATGGTTGTGCCTGAACCATTCGCAATACGGCGCTTACGCGAGCCATTAATCAGATCCGGCTTATGTCGCTCTGCCGGCGTCATAGACTGAATAATGGCCTCCATCCGCTTCATTTGTTTTTCGGGCGCACCACCTGCCATGGCTTGCTGCACCGAGGCTGCATTCATACCGGGCAACTTATCTAACAAACCACCCATGCCACCCAAATTTCGCATTTGCTGGAACTGCTCGAGCATGTCTTGTAAATCAAAGCCTTTACCTTTTTGCAGCTTTTTGGCTAGCTTCTCGGCTTTGTCTTTATCAATCTTGCGCTCAACTTCTTCCACCAACGACAGCACATCACCCATGCCTAAAATGCGTTGAGCAATACGATCAGGGTGGAACAGTTCCAAGGCATCTGTTTTTTCACCGACACCAATAAACTTGATGGGTTTGCCGGTAATAGTGCGTACCGACAAAGCCGCACCACCACGAGCATCACCGTCAGCCTTGGCCAGCACCACACCAGTTAATGGCAGCGCATCATTAAATGCTTTGGCAGTATTAGCGGCATCCTGGCCGGTCATGGCATCAACCACAAACAGCGTCTCGATGGGCTTAATGGCCGCATGTACACGCTGAATTTCCGCCATCATGTCTTCATCAATGGCCAGTCGGCCAGCGGTGTCGATAATGACAACATCAGCGAACTTGAGCTTGCCTTCAGCAATCGCATTACGGGCAATAGTGACTGGGTCTTGGCCAGTATCGGAAGGGAAAAACAGCACATCAATATCGCGCGCTAGCGTTTCCAGCTGCTTAATAGCAGCAGGTCGGTAGATGTCAGCCGAAGCCACTAACACCGTTTTTTTCTGCGCTTTTAAATAACGTGCCAGCTTACCAACCGTGGTGGTTTTACCCGCGCCCTGCAAACCGGCCATCAAAATAACTGCAGGCGGTGTGGTGGCTAAGTTTAGGCCTTCGTTTTGCGTACCTAGAGTTCGTACGAGCTCTTCGTGCACCAGCTTCACAAACGCCTGACCTGGCTGCAGCTGGGTTAAGAAGTCTTGCCCTAGCGCCTGTTCTTTAATGCGCTCAATAAATTCTTTAACCACCGACAATGCAACGTCGGCTTCCAGCAGTGCCATGCGAACTTCACGCAAGGTGTCTTTAATATTGTCTTCGTTGAGACGGCCACCACCGGTAATGGCGCGTAGGCTGACACCTAATCGATCACTTAAATTATCAAACATCGCTCTCTTCCATCTCATCGTCGGCGGGTACAGTGGCACCATTATAGGCATGCCAACCGCCTAGCGCACGAGCACTTGTCTATGCCAAACTCAGGATCCTGTCTTAAATCACTGTTATGACTGTATGGAAGCGCTCAACGCTACTCTTTCGTTACTCGCAACAATACTCTATCTGGCTACCGCTGGTGCGATTGCGCGCTCACTGGCCCGACGAGAAGCGCCCAATCGAGCATTAAGTTTAAGCCTGATGGTTGCTGCATTAATTGCCCACGGTATTTTGCTGCACAACAACTTAGTGCACGCGCATGGACTACAGTTGGGCTTTTATAGCATCGCCATTTTGCATGCTTGGTTAATCGCACTATTAGCTGTGTTGGTAAACGCCTATCGCCCGGTTCAAGGCATTTTCTTAGTCGCCGCACCGTTGGCTGCAATCGAGTTATTTGTTGGCAGTTTGGGGCAAACCAGCACACCCGTCACCTTAAGCGCCGGCATTCAAATACATGTGCTGCTTTCGATTTTGGCCTATAGCTTATTGAGCATTGCCGCGCTGCAAGCCATTTTAGTTGGTCTGCAAGATGCTGCGTTGCGCCAACATAAACGCCAACTGTTATTAGCTTTGCCCGCACTACAAACCATGGAGCGCATGTTATTTGAGCTCATTGGTATTGGCTTTATTTTGCTGACCGCAGCGATAGTCTCGGGTGCTTTGGTATTAGATGACCCATTAGCGCAACAAGTGGCCCATAAAACTGTTTTCACCGTGCTGGCATGGTTGTTATTTGCCACCTTGTTAATTGGAAGGCACTGGCGTGGCTGGCGTGGCAAAACTGCGATGCGCGTTACCCTGAGCGGCTTTGCGCTATTACTGCTAGGTTTTATTGGCAGTAAATTTGTCCTTGAACTGATTTTAAACTAGGACAGTACTATGTTGATGATGTGGGTCTTTGGCTTTTTGCTGATTTTGCTGGTATTGGCAGGCATCTACTATTTCGGCCAACGTATTCCACGTGGAAAACGCGCGCGCAGTCGTTACGTGATCACCCAGTTACTGAGTCAAATGCTGCTACCACCGCTACATCAGCGCATGTTGCAGGGCCTATTAGAGCTCGACAATATCACCGTCAATGACATCATGATTCCGCGCCAAGCCGTCACCGGCATTGACCTTGAAGACAGCATCGACAGCATCATGCAAGTCTTGCGCACCACCCAGCACACCCGTCTACCCATCTACCGTGGCGACTTAAACCAAACCGTTGGCATTTTGCATATGCGCAATGTCTCGCGCCTAATTGGTCGCGGCCAAATCAGTAAATCTGAATTGGTTCAGTTTTGTCGTTCGCCATATTACCTGCCAGAACGCACCCCACTACCATCACAGCTACTGGAGTTCCAAAAGCATCGGCGCCGCCTAGGTCTTGTTGTCGATGAGTATGGCGATGTGCAAGGTATTGTGACCTTAGAAGCTATCTTGGAAGAATTGGTGGGAGAGTTCACTACCCGCGCTGCCGATCGTCACCCTGATATTACACGCGAAAGCAATAACAGCTTTCTCATTGATGGCGCCGCCAGCCTACGTACTATTAACCGTACGTTAGGCTGGGAGCTGCCTAGCCATGGCTCACGCACACTCAACGGTTTACTACTAGATCACCTAGAAACTATTCCAGAAGCGCCGGTCAGCTTGCGCATCAATAACTATCAAATTGATGTACTGCAGTTGCGCGGGCACTTAATCAAGTCGGCTCGACTAAGCCAACTCAATGAGTCGGCTTAACCCTAAAGTGTGACCTGCACAGCAGCCATGGCATGACGTGCTTTAGCACGTGCAGCATCAACATCTTCTGCTAACGCTAAAGCCACACCTAGACGGCGCTGACCCACAACCTCTGGTTTGCCAAATAAACTAAACGACGTGTCTGGCTCAGACAGAGCATTAGCAAAACCACTAAACTGCATTTGCTGCGACTCACCCTCTACCAACAGTGCGGCAGAAGCCGCTGGACCATGTTGACGAATATTTGGAATCGGCAAACCCAAAATTGCGCGCGCATGCAGAGCAAACTCCGATAACTGCTGCGACATTAAGGTGACTAGGCCGGTATCGTGTGGACGCGGCGAGACTTCGCTAAACCAAACTTGGTCGCCTTTCACAAACAGCTCAACACCAAACAAGCCAAAACCGCCTAAGGCCGCCGTAATTCGCTCAGCGATATCTTGTGATGCAGCTAAAGCTGCTTTTGACATCGGCTGCGGCTGCCATGACTCACGGTAGTCACCGGCAACTTGTAAATGCCCAATCGGCTCGCAGAATGACACCCCATGAATATGGCGCACGGTCAGTAAGGTGATTTCGTACTCAAAATCAATAAAGCCTTCAACAATCACACGGCCACCGCCAGCACGACCACCTGATTGCGCATACTCCCATGCCGTCAACACGTCAGCCTCAGTTTTAACCACACTCTGACCTTTGCCCGATGACGACATAATCGGCTTCACCACACAGGGCATACCCACTTGCTTAATGGCCGCTTCAAAATCAGCCAAATTGTCAGCGAACACAAAGGGGGAAGTAGGAATGCTTAAGGTCTCAGCAGCCAGGCGACGAATGCCTTCACGATTCATCGTGAGTTGAGCAGCACGAGCCGTTGGCACCACATGCCAACCTTCGGCCTCTAAAGCGACCAACTCATCGGTGGCGATGGCTTCAATTTCCGGCACAATCAAGGCTGGTTTCTCCAGCTCAACCACACGTCGTAATGCCGCACCATCCAGCATCGAAATCACATGGCTACGGTCAGCAATCTGCATGCCGGGTGCATTAGCGTAACGATCCACTGC
Organism: uncultured Paraperlucidibaca sp.; assembly: GCA_964473955.1. Lineage (GTDB taxonomy): Bacteria > Pseudomonadota > Gammaproteobacteria > Pseudomonadales > Moraxellaceae > Perlucidibaca. The sequence goes on from CAYYWS010000019.1 coordinate 16,374, forward strand.
AATCACTTCACAGCCCAAACGCTTTAACTCAATGATGACCTCACGGCCCAACTCCCCTGCCCCTAATAACAACACACGAACGGCAGACGACGAAAAAGGGGTGCCAAGCTGTGACAGATTCATGCAGGGGGCTCCTGAGCGTGATTAAACGGATGGCATAGTTTAGCCGCGTTCAGGCGCTGCTGGCGAATGCGATTGATAATGCGTTGCTGATGTTTGGGCGATAAGTGTGGCCACGATTGGATTTCGGCCATGCTACGTAGGCAGCCGACGCAACTTTGATTTGCATCTAATTGACAATGCCCAACACAGGGCGACGACACGGATTTAAGCAACGTGAGCAGCCTCGTTAACAAAGCTGCATGCTGCAAAAATGAACACTTAAACTACATGCCACAAACCCTAGTCAGTACAAGCTAGTCAGTCTGTGGCTTCATGCTGTCGCGAAATTGCCTGGCATTGTGCACATAATGCTGAGCACTGAGCATCAGCATTTGTTGTTCAGGCTCAGACAAGGTTCGCACCACTTTGCCTGGCGCCCCCACCACCAACGAGCCATCTGGAATTTCTTTGCCTTCCGGAATTAATGCTTTAGCACCAATAATGCAGCCCTTGCCGATCTTGGCGCCGTTTAACACCACCGCACCAATACCAATCAATGAACCATCACCAATCTCGCAGCCATGCAGCATGGCTTGGTGGCCAATGGTGACATTGTCACCAATCACTAACGGTTTACCAAAGTCTGCGTGCAGCACCGAGCCATCTTGCACATTGGTATTGGCGCCGATGGTAATTAGCTCACAATCACCACGCACCACGGCGTTAAACCAAACACTGGCATTGTCGCCTAAGCTAACCGAGCCTACCACCGTCGCATTGTCGGCTACCCAGTAATCGCCCAAGCAGGTTACCCGTCGTTCACCCAAGCTATACAACATTGGCATACCCTCTTATTTTGATTTTTATGAAATTGGCCCTTTCGCCGACATAAAGGCAGGTAACACCGGCGGCCATGGAAAGTCGACATGATGGTTTAAGCCATGCGCTAAAAAATCCACTACTAACTTGGCTGTTAACCCCCAAATAATGTATTCCTCGTAACGATAACAAGGCACCACTAAATCGATACCTCGAAAATTGATGCGATAGTCGCGCGCGGGTCTTTCTTCCATAAAAAATCGCAGTGGTACCTGAAACACACTTTCAATTTCTTCCGGATTGCCGACAATTTTAGGCTGGCCCTGAACTAATCCCACCACCGGCTGCACCAAAAGACCCGCTTTTGAACGAGTAGGCTTTAAGCTGCCAATAACCTCTACACAGTCACACGGCAATGCCACCTCTTCCTCACTTTCGCGCAATGCTGTCATAGCCAAGTGCACGTCTTGCGGCTCAAATCGACCACCGGGAAAGGCAACTTCACCCGCATGTGAATTCATATGTAATGCACGTCGCGTCATCAACAAAGCAGGTTCGCTGCCTTGGATAATAGGCATTAACACAGCTGCGTCAGCCTGCGACAATAAAGCGGCCTTGGGATCAAAGTTTTTGCGTAGTGTTTGAATCAGTGCATGTTCGGTCATGTCCCGATATTACACAGACTGGTTGAATTCTGGCAGTAGCTGTAGCAGAGAAATCACAAACAGAGTCGGTATACTGGTGTTTATCAACTGAGGGCAACTTATGAAGTTTTGCAGCAAATGTGGTCATCCCGTCGAACATCGCATTCCCGAGGGCGACACTCGCCTGCGCCATATTTGTCCAAGTTGCCATACCGTGCATTACCAAAACCCCAACATCATTGCTGGCTGCTTGCCGGTATGGCAGGGCAAAGTATTGTTATGCCGCCGTGCCATTGAGCCGCGATATGGTTTTTGGACACTGCCTGCCGGGTTTATGGAAAACGGCGAAACCGTAGCCGAAGGTGCCGCACGCGAAACTTGGGAAGAGGCTGAAGCCAATGTCAGTAACCTTGAGCTCTACACGATTTTTAATATCCCCTATATCAATCAGGTCTATATGTTATTTCGCGGCGACTTAGTCGATGGCAAATACGGCGTGGGTGTCGAGTCACTGGAAACCAAAC
>CAYYWS010000020.1:0-8047 GCA_964473955.1 uncultured Paraperlucidibaca sp.
TTCTGACACGGCACGATAATCCACACGTGCTTCACGCAACTGACGACGAATGTCCTGTGCGTATGATTCTTGACGTTGCTCTAAGGCTTTATCGATATCAACATCAAGCTTGAAGTGCACACCACCGCGCAAATCCAAGCCCAGCTTCATTGGCTTAGCACCAATGGCACTTAGCCATGCCGGTGTGGTGGGCGCCAAGTTAAGCGCGATCACATAATTTTCGCCCAAGGCACGACGCAATACCGCCTGAGCTTGCACTTGCTCATCAGCAGTATTAAAGCGTAACAAAACACCTTTTGACTGAAGCTCAGCACCGTGAAACGCCATCTCGGCATCATTCAGCGCAGCTTCGGCACGAGACTGTAAGGCCTCATTTACAGGCACGCCGGCCGACGAGCCTGAGATCTGCAACGCAGGTTCATCAGGGTGTAAATTTGGCAGGGCATATAACAAGCTGACCACCATAACAAAAGCGATCAGTACATATTTCCAAGCAGGGAAGCGCATGCAGGCACCTGTTGATTCGTGAAAAAACCCCAGCTAATGCTGGGGGATTTGGGATTACAAACTTTTCAAAGTGCCTTTAGGCAGATTGGCAATCACTGAAGCTTTTTGGATTTTCACTTCCAGACTTTCATTCACTTCAACAACTGCAAAGTCGCCTTCTAACTTGCTAATACGACCCAATAAGCCGCCAGCAAATACCACTTCGTCACCTTTTTGCAGGTTTTCAATCAATGTACGCAGCTCTTTTTGACGCTTTGCTTGTGGGCGCCATAGCAGAAAATAAAAAATGAGCACAAAGCCCAACAACATAATGATCTGGCCCATGGCTGAAGGGCCGGCTGCGCCCGCATTAGCGTGGGCTTCAGAAATGAAAAAGTTCATCGATTTACTCCAGTTTTAAGGGTTTAAAGAGGGTGTTGGTATTCCGCGACGTGCGTAGAAGTCATCCACAAAGGCCTGCAATCTACCTTGTTCAATGGCCTCACGCAAACCGGCCATTAGGCGCTGATAATACCGCAGGTTATGGATTGTACCCAGTTGTGCGCCTAGCATTTCGCCGCATTTATCCAAGTGGTGTAAATAGGCACGAGAAAATCCGGTACAGGCCTCGCAGTCACACTCTGGGTCTAAGGGACCAGTATCGGTTTTGTACTGACTATTACGAATACGAACAATGCCATCACTGACAAAATAATGGCCATTACGGGCGTTACGAGTCGGCATAACGCAGTCAAACATATCAATGCCACGGCGTACGCCTTCCACTAAATCTTCAGGCTTACCCACGCCCATGACATAACGAGGCTTATCCGCGGGCAAATGCGCTGGCAGAAAGTCCAAAATACGCAACATATCTTCTTTGGGCTCACCCACTGACAAGCCACCAATGGCATAACCATCAAAACCAATCGTTTCCAGCCCAGCTAACGACTGCAGGCGCAAATCTTCATACATGCCGCCTTGCACAATGCCAAATAAGGCATTGGGATTATCGCCATGCGCCGCTTTTGAGCGCTTAGCCCAGCGCAAGGACAGTTGCAATGAGCGCTCGGCCTCTGAGTGCGTAGCAGGATAAGGCGTGCACTCATCAAAAATCATCACCACATCCGAACCCAAATCACGCTGAATGCGCATGCTTTCTTCTGGGCTTAAAAATACTTTGCTGCCATTTACCGGCGACTGGAAATGCACACCCTCTTCGGTGATTTTGCGCAACTTGCCCAGGCTGAACACTTGAAAGCCACCCGAGTCGGTCAAAATTGGACCTTGCCACTGAGTGAAGTCATGCAAGTCGCCATGCGCTTTAATAATGTCTGTGCCGGGGCGCAGCCAAAGGTGAAAGGTGTTGCCTAAGATAATTTCCGCACCAATGGCATGAATATCGCGAGGTAACATGCCTTTCACCGTGCCGTAGGTACCCACCGGCATAAAGGCAGGTGTTTGTACGGTGCCACGATCAAAGGTGAGCTGACCACGACGGGCTTTGCCATCCGTTGCTTTTAAAGTGAACTGCATCAAGATTTCTCACGCGTAATAAACATGGCATCGCCATAACTGTAAAAGCGGTATTGCTCACGAATGGCTTCGGCATAGGCCGCCAGCACGGCTTCGCGTCCAGCAAACGCCGATACCAACATTAAGAGTGTTGATTCTGGCAAATGAAAGTTAGTCACTAAGGCATCAATAATTTGCCACTGATAACCGGGGTGAATAAATATTCGAGTATCACCTTGATAAGGTGCAATACGATGCTCCGCCACCTGCTGTTCAGCCAAGCCTTGTTTAGGCTGCCATTGCGCAGGATTTATCCCTTGTGCTGCCCAAGCAGCAGACTCAATGGAGCGCACACTGGTGGTACCCACCGCCACCACTCGCCCTCCATTAGCCTTTGTCGTGTTAATGGCTGCGACCACGCTCTCATCAACTGTTAACCACTCGGCATGCATATAGTGTTGGTCAATTTGATCAACCCGCACCGGCTGGAATGTACCCGCCCCCACATGCAGTGTGACAAATGCTGTGTTAATGCCACGTGCCTTAATCTCTGCCAACATAGCTTCATCAAAATGTAGACCGGCCGTTGGCGCCGCCACCGAGCCCTCTTCTTGGGCATACACGGTTTGATAACGCTCACGGTCACTGTCAGCTACTGCACGTGCCAAATAAGGTGGTAATGGCATTTCACCCAAGCGCGCTAATAACCCACGCCAATGCTCCTGCGCATGCAGCTCAAATAAGTCGCCTACCCGCCCATGCACCAGCACCAATGAGCCATCGGCCAGCACAATTTTGCTACCGGGCTTGGGCGATTTACTGGCGCGCACGTGTGCTAGCGCTTGGCGATCTGTGGTTAGTCGCTCGATTAATATCTCTACCTGACCACCACTGTCTTTGCGCGCAAACAACCGTGCCGGCATAACGCGTGACTGGTTAAAGATTAATAAATCACCAGGATGAATGAGGTTTAGCAAGTCTCGAAACTGGGCATGTTGAACCTGCCCAGAATCACCAGACAAACACAAAAGACGTGATTGAGTGCGCTCCGGCAACGGAAAACGGGCAATCAATTCATCGGGAAGATCAAAGTGGAAATCGCTACGCAGCATGAACAAGCCAATTATTGGACAAACAGAAGAAAGATTATAGCACTAGCTTGACCTCTGGCGTGGCCTCGCTATAATCGCGCCACCTCTTAGCCGGGGTGGCGGAACTGGTAGACGCAGCGGACTCAAAATCCGCCGGTGGTGACATCGTAAGGGTTCGAGTCCCTTCCCCGGCACCAATTTAGACGAGGCCATGCCATCATGAGCCGACATCGTAAAACTGTTAAAAAACCATCTTCAGCTATTGCGCCAGAAGCCATTGAAATTCTGCCGCGCGCTTCCGTTTGGGTTCGACTTGCCGCTTTGATTTATGACGGCTTATTGGTTATTGCGTTATTAGCCATCACCAACGCCATACTGGTCGCCATCGTCACACCCTCTGAAGCAGCCAACAATCAAGACTTTGTGGTGCTGTCAGCCAATATTCGTTATGGCCTACTGCTGCCTGCGTCGTTGCTGGTGATTTATGGTTTTTATGGTTATTGCTGGAAGCGCGGTGGGCAAACACTGGGCATGCAAACTTGGCGCTTAAGTGCGCGCCGTCGTGATGGCGATTTAATGACTTGGGGTGATGCCCTTAAGCGTTGCTTGGCTGCCGTGATTATGCCGTTCTTACTGGCTCTACTTGCCTGGCGTTTTGGCGCTACTAGCAAGGGTATTGCAGCTTTTGTTGGTATAGGTTTTTTGTTTAACTACGCTTGGGCTTGGTTGCCAATTTCTCGGCTACCTGCTGGGCTGTGCTTGCATGACTTGGTGTCAAATACTGATGTGTTGCGACTGCCTAAAAAAGCAAAAGACTTAAAGTAAGCCGACATAGATAAACGTCATCAGCGCCAGCAACAGCAGCATTGCACTCACCACAAAGCGCTGGTTTAAAATATATCCTCGCAAAACCACCCACGCCGCTGGACGCCTAACATTAAGCTGCACCGGCTCTTGGCTATTTTCTTTTGCTTTGGTTTGATCCTGTCCGGCTACTTCAGGAATACGCTGCCAGTTTTCTTCCACTGCATCGAGCATGGCACGTCGTTCCTGCCATGCCACTTGCGCATCCATACCTTCCTCTAACTGCAGGCGCGTTAGCTCTTTTAAGGCATGATTAACGAGCTGCAGATCATCCTTGCTCATCGTCATCCCCACCAATATCAAGCATTACAAAACTTAAGTTATCTCGGCCACCGGCAGCCAACGCTTCGGCCAACAATTCACGCTGAGCCAATATCGGATCACGTGCCAACCAATAAGCAATACGGGCCGTGCCCAACTCGCCGTGCAAGCCGTCACTGCAAATCAAATAACGATCACCGGGCTGCGGTTTAAACAATAAAAAATCGGGCAGCATGGTGTTGGCACCAATTAAACGCGTCAGGTCTTCTGCACCAAATCCAACATGATCATCACCCAGCTGCTTTAACTCACGATCACGCCAACGGTATAGGCGAACATCGCCAACCCACGCCATTAATGACCAACCTTGAGTAATGCGCACCAAGGCCGCCGTGCAGCCCAATAAGCGCGTAGGCTGCTGCTGCGAAGAGAACTCTAATAATTGCTCATGCACTGCAACCAATACATCTTCTAGTTGATCCACCGCATCAGCTAGGCCGTCCTGCAAGCTTAAGTTTTCTAAAGCATAAGCTAAGGCAGCACTGGCTACGCGGCCAGCATCGGGACCACCCAGTCCGTCAATGACCGCCCAAAAACCATCGGCATCACGTAATACCAAGGCATCTTCATTTTCTGCCCGGCGATTACCGACATCTGTTGCTGACCAGCGCTGCCATGAAATCATTAACTAGCGCACCCGATATAAAGCATAAACACCAATAACCATGCACAATAAAATTGGAAATAAGACGGCCAATAATGGCGGCCACTGAAACAGCAAACTCGCAAAACCAAAAGCTTCTTGGGTGTAACGAAAAACTAAGCCAACGAGTACACCGATGATGATGCGAAAACCTAACGTCACTGAACGCAAGGGCCCAAAAATAAATGAGCAGGCAATTAGCACCATGGAAAAAATCGCGATGGGGCTAAGCACTTTTTTCCAGAACTGCAGCACATAAGCACCGGCATCTTGGCCTTGTGACTCCAAATAATTAGCAAAACTAAGCAAAGCACCAAGGCGTAATTGCTCGGGGCTTGCTGCTGCTGTCCGCAAAAACTCTGGTGTTAAGCCTACCGGCCACAACAGCTGCTCATGCTGACTAACTTGGCTTTCGCCATTCTCCATAAACTCGGTAACCCGCACATTATTTAACAACCAACCGGTTGATTCGTCAGAGCTGCTGAAGTCTGCTGTGGCCGCATGACTAGCCACTTTTATTTGACCGTTTTTGTCATACTCATAACGACTCACACCCAGCAACTTTCCTTCTGGTGTCACCAGACGAATATTGAGCAAGTCATCACCTTCTCGCTGCCAATAACCCGCAACCCGACCCGGCTGATAGTCCTGGCCTAAGGCAATGGCTTTGGTTGCTTCTGCACGCTGATCGGTGTGCGGCACTACAAACTCACCCAGCACCAAGCCAAACACCACAATAATGAGTGCCCCACGCATTACCCACCAAACAATACGCAAGGTGCTAATGCCAGCCGCACGAATAACGGTAAGTTCAGAACTTGAGGCTAACGAGCCTAGCCCCACCAAAGCGCCAACAAGTGCGGAGATCGGCAAGATTTGGTAAGCATGACCCGGCACAATAAACACGGTATAGATGAAGGCATCCCATGCACGATAATTACCACGCACACTATCCAGCTCGCCAATAAACGAAAACACGAGATCCAAGCCCAGCAGCAGCACTTGCACCAGCAACATGGCCATCAGCACATTAAAGCTGACATAACGCGATAACTTGGTCATGTCGCCACCTTTTTACGCCGAATTGGCCAAGACAATAACAATAAGGCCAAGGCTAAATAGCCCAGATGAATTGGCCAAAATAGCCAGTCTGATATTTGCTCACGAGCGACACCATTGACCACCGCCATAATGATCACGATATAACTTAAATAAAGCACAATGGCTGGCAGTAATTTCAGGTAGCGACCTTGGCGCGGATTAACTTGCGCCAATGGCAACGCCAACAACGCCACAATCGGCACTAAAGCCACCAAGGACCAACGACGACCCCACTCCGATTGCCAACGCGGGTCGGCCTGACGGCCTAAAAATAAGCTCACGGTGGGTTGAGACTTAAGCTCTAGGTCAATTTCTGGTTTTTCGGCCATGCCTAAACGCAAGCGATAACGATCAAAGCGCACGCGCTCATAGTCCGCCTCGCCAGCCCGTAGCTGCCAACGCTCACCATCACGCAACTCAACAACCATACCGTCTAAAAGGGGATCGCTTACTCGAGCCGCTGTTTTAGCGCGCACAATTTGTTGGCGTACACCGTCTGGCTGATCTTTTTCCTGCAGGATAACAATGTCATTAAGCAGCGACTTCTCTTCAGTCATGCTGCCCACATAAAACACGCGATCACCTACGCGCTGAAAGCGTTTAGGTTGGATTAAATCAAAGCTGCTGCGCTGTGCTTGCTCAGCATATAAAACTTGGGTTTGCTCATGGCCTGTAGGCGCCACCCAAAACACCATAAAGGCATTTAAGGCAGTTACTAACACCACCGAGGGCAACAACCACCGAATTAAACGACGCTTGCCGGTGCCGGCTGCCGCCAACACCGCCATTTCGTTATCTAAGTACATACGCCCTAGGGCCAGCAAAATGCCAACAAATAGGCCAAGTGGCACAATAATTTCTAGAAAGGCGGGGAAACGATAAAAAATCATCGCCATCAGTAGGTCAACAGCCAAGCGGCCTTCGACTGCGCGCTCAAAATATTGAATTAAGCGGCCACTCACCAAAATAAAAGACAGCAACCCGGCAACCGCCAACGACGTCAGCAAGACCTGTTTATTGATGTAGTGGCGAATTATCACGCGCTAGGGCTTCCTGATATTTATTAAGAACATGAACACTGGCAAATCGCTGACTGCACAGTACACTAGCGGCTTATTATCCGTTATCAAAATCACTTTGTCTTGAGGTGTCTTATGCAACTCACCGTTTCTGCCGTTCGTCCCGACACACTAGCACAGGCTAAATACCAAGCCATTTTGGTTACCGTGCATGGCAAACGACTGAGTCCTGCTGCTGCCAGTATCGACGCTGCCAGTGCTGGGGCGTTGACCCAAGCCATCAATCAAGCGGATTTTGATGGCAAAGCAGGACAAACACTGCCGCTTTATGGCTTGCCTGGTGTGCACGCAGGCCTAGTGTTAGTGGTTGGTGCCGGTAACGATGAGACACTAACAGAGCAAGCTTGGCATAAGGTTGTGACAAGTGCTGTTAATGCCCTGCCAAAAGGTATTACTACAGCACTGTCGACCTTAACCGATGCTGCTGTTACTCATCGTGATGAGCTTGAACGCATTAGTGACCATGCCCGTTATGCACTGGAAGCCAGTTACCACTTCGATCAACATAAATCGAAAAAATCAGACCGCAAACCGCTCAAACTCACCCTAGCAGTTAGCAGTGCTAACAAAGCCGCTAAAGATGCCGTTGTTTGGGGCCAGTGCATTGGCACCGGACAAAACTTCGCTCGCGACCTTGGCAACCAGCCTGGCAACGTGGCCTACCCCGGTTACTTGGCGGAAATGGCACGTGCGCTGGGTGACGACGACAGCATTGAAGTGGAAGTACTGGGCGAAACCGAAATGCTGAAATTGGGCATGAATGCCCTGTTGTCGGTATCAGCCGGCTCAGTCAGCGAAGCCCAGCTAGCCGTGATGAACTACAAAGGCGGCAAAGCAAAAGATGCACCGGTGGTATTAGTTGGCAAAGGCATTACCTTTGACACCGGCGGCATCAGCTTAAAGCCGGGCGCTGGCATGGATGAAATGAAGTTTGACATGTGTGGTGC
>CAYYWS010000020.1:8147-17601 GCA_964473955.1 uncultured Paraperlucidibaca sp.
AAAAAAGGTGCGACTGGCCGACCAGTACCTTTATTGCTTGAGTTCCTGCGCGCTCGCGCAGCGGGTTAAGCGCATGTTAGAGGTCACGTTTTATGTGCTGCCCGCTGAAGCGCCGCTTTCAGCGCGGCACACCACCGCCTGCCGCTTGGTAGACAAGGCCTGGCAGCAACAGCGCAGAGTGTTGGTGCACGCAACCAACAAGGCCGAAGCCGAAGCTATCGACGAGTTGCTGTGGACCTTTCGTGCTGAGTCGTTTATTCCGCATCATTTGGTTGGTGAGGGCCCAACGCCACCACCACCGGTTCGCATCAGCTGGGACAGCGCACCCAGCGACAGCCGCGATATTTTGATCAACCTAAGCCCAGACATTCCAGCCGGTTTTGACCGCTTTCAACGGGTGATTGAGATTGTTGCAGGCACCGACAGCGAGCGCGAACAAGCCAGGCAACATTGGAAAGAATACAAGCGCTTAGGCATATCCGTGCAAGCGCATGAGTTAAGCGCCTAAATCCCGGCCAGAGCCGTTATAATTCCCCTCTTTATTTTTGCTGCAACGAGTGACTACGTTATGGATTCAACTTTTAACCCCGCCGACATCGAAAGCCGCTGGAGTGAGCGCTGGGAAAACGAAGGTTGCTACCAGCCTTCTGGCACAGGCACACCTTACTGCATCATGATTCCGCCGCCGAACGTCACCGGCTCGTTGCATATGGGGCATGGTTTTAATAACGCCATCATGGATGCTTTGGTTCGTTTTCATCGCATGCGTGGTCACAACACCCTTTGGCAACCGGGCACCGACCATGCTGGCATCGCCACCCAAATGGTGGTTGAGCGCCAACTCGCCGCCAATGGCGTTAGCCGTCATGACTTGGGCCGCGAGCAATTTCTTGAAAAAGTCTGGGAATGGAAAGAGCAATCCGGCGGCACCATTACGCGCCAGATTCGTCGTTTAGGATCTTCCGTTGATTGGTCACGCGAACGTTTCACCATGGATGCTGGCTTGTCTAAAGCGGTACAAGAAGCGTTTGTGCGTCTGCATGAAGATGGCCTAATTTACCGTGGCAAGCGCTTGGTGAATTGGGACCCGAAACTACACACCGCCATTTCTGATCTGGAAGTTTTATCAGAAGAAAAAACAGGCTCGTTATGGCACTTCCGTTATCCCTTAGCGGATGGCAGTGGCCACTTGGTGGTCGCTACCACTCGCCCAGAAACCATGCTGGGCGACACCGCTGTCGCCGTTCACCCGGATGATGAGCGTTACCAGCATTTAGTGGGGCAGCAGGTTCGCCTGCCCGTTACCGGCCGCTTGATTCCAATTATTGCCGACAGCTATGTTGATAAAAACTTCGGCACTGGCTGCGTCAAAATCACCCCGGCTCATGACTTTAACGACTATGAAGTGGGCAAACGTCACCAGTTACCACTGATTAACGTATTGGACCAAGACGCCGCTATTTTGGCTGAATTTGACGTGATGGCTGGCGGCAGCTTTGACGTGCTGCCCACAGAGGCTTGCCCAAGCCAGTTTGCTGGCCTAGACCGCTTTGTTGCGCGCAAACAAATTGTAGCCTTGGCTGAAAGCGAAGGCTGGTTAGACGAGATCAAACCACACGCCTTAAAAGTACCAACCGGTGACCGCTCCGGTGTGGTCGTTGAGCCTTGGCTGACCGATCAGTGGTATGTCAAAGCCTCCGTTTTGGCCAAACCAGCACTAGAAGCCGTTGAAGACGGCCGCATTAAATTTGTGCCTGAGCAATACCAAAACATGTATTACGCGTGGATGCGCGACATTCAGGATTGGTGTATTTCGCGCCAGCTCTGGTGGGGCCATCGCATTCCAGCTTGGTATGACGAACAAGGCGGCATTTATGTTGGTCGCAGCGAAGCTGAAGTGCGCAGCAAACACCAGTTAGCTGACTCGCTGGTGTTACGCCAAGACGATGACGTGCTCGACACTTGGTTCTCATCGGCGTTATGGACCTTCTCAACCCTAGGTTGGCCAGACAAAACACCAGACCTGCAAACCTTCCACCCAACCAATGTGTTGGTTACCGGCTTTGACATCATCTTTTTCTGGGTTGCACGCATGATCATGATGACCATGCACTTCATGAAAAACGACGATGGCACATCACAAGTCCCGTTCAAGACTGTGTACGTGCATGGTTTGGTGCGCGATGGTGAAGGCCAAAAAATGTCGAAGTCCAAGGGCAATGTGTTAGACCCCTTAGACATTATTGATGGTATCAGCCTCGATGACTTAGTGGCCAAGCGCACCACCGGCCTGATGCAGCCCAAAATGGCTGAGAAAATCGAAAAGGCCACACGCAAGGAATTCCCAGAAGGCATCCGTGCTTTTGGTACCGATGCCCTGCGCTTCACTAACTGCGCACTGGCATCCACCGGCCGAGACATTAAGTTCGATATGAACCGTGTCGAGGGTTATCGCAATTTCTGTAATAAGTTATGGAATGCTGCCCGCTTTGTGCTGTCGAATACTGAAGGCCAAGACTGTGGCCAAGATGAGTCGCTGCCATTAGAGCGTTCGCTGGCTGACCGCTGGATTATTTCTCGTCTGCAAGAAACCGAAGCGGCTGTCATTGCTGCCATGGCCGAATATCGCTTCGACCATGTTGCACAAACCATTTATGACTTTGTTTGGAATGAATACTGCGACTGGTACTTAGAGCTAACCAAGCCCGTGCTGAGTGCCGACACTCAGGCAACGGAAGCACAACAACGCGCTGCTCGCCGCACCCTAGTGCGTGTACTGGAAACCATTTTGCGCATCACGCATCCGTTAATGCCATTTATCACCGAAGAAATTTGGCAGCGTGTAAAACCACTGGCCAATGCCGAAGGTGAGTTCCTGATGCTGGCGCGCTTCCCCGAGCCTGACTTAAGCCGCGTCGACCCAGATGCCAACAGCGAAATTGCTTGGATTCAGCAAGTGATTGCTGGCATTCGTAATATTCGCGGTGAACTTGGTATTTCGCCTGGCAAGCCATTGCCTTTATTGGCTACCAATGTCAGTAGCGATGATGCCGCCAAGCTGCAACGCCAAGACGCATTGCTACGCTTTATCGGCCGCTTGGAAAGCATCACCGTGGTGGCAAATGAAGCCGACTTACCGCCAGTATCAACCGCGTTGGTTGGCAAAATGACCTTAGGCGTGCCGTTAGCTGGCTTGATTGATGTCGGTGCTGAGCTGGCACGACTGGATAAGGAAATTGCACGTTTAGGCCAAGAAGTAGCGCGCGTTGAAGCCAAGCTATCGAATGAGTCATTTGTGGCGCGTGCACCGGCCGATGTAGTGGCCAAAGAGCGCGCTAAAATCGCTGACAACCAACGTGCCCAAGCCGCGCTGCTAGAGCAACGCGAGCGAATTGCGTTGATTAGCTAGAAAAGGCTTTATTTTGCTATGATCGGCGTTAATAACAAGGCAGTTACTGCCGATCTTGGAGTGCTTGATTCATGAAGCCACTGTTTAAACGCGGACTGGATGCCGCCCAATTTGCGCGCGACCGAGGCTTTGCTATTGCAGACAACGCCTTTGATTGGCTGTTTCTGCGTGAAACATTGGTGAAGTCCGGCCTGACCTATTACGAAACGATCTTTGAAAGCGACCCGATGTCGCTGCGCTACTACCCGCCACCCGAAGAAAGTTATATCGAGCTGGCTGGCCACGAACGTGTCTATGTTGAGCACAAGCGCCTGCCTGTGCCCTTGGTGTTGGTACCACCATTGGGCGTTACCACCGAATCCTTTGACCTAATGCCACAACGCAGTCTGGCGCGTTATATGGCCGCACGCGGCTTTCATGTTTACATGATCGATTGGGGCAAACCAGAAAAACGCCATGCCAACTTGGGCCTGCAAGATTACGCACAGCACATGTTTGGTGATGCCTTGCGAGAAGTCCGTCAGCACAGTGGCAGTCAGGATGTCTCACTCATGGGTTGGTGTATGGGCGGCTTACTGGCTTTGCTTTACAACGGTTTTACCCATGACCCACACGTGCGCAATATCGTCACGATCGCCAGCCCCATTGATATGCGTGGCGGCGGCATGGTGGCACAGGCCTCTACTATTTTCAGTGTGCCAGCCAAAGTCGTTCGCAAACTCAGTAACTTCCGTTTGCACAATATCAGCCCAAAGTTTTTGCACTCACCGGGCTGGATGACCACACTGAGCTTTAAGCTGACTGACCCGATCGGCAGCATTACGACTTACTGGGACTTAGTAACCAAACTCTGGGACCGTGAATTTGTCACCGGCCACAGCACCACCTCCGACTACTTAAACAATATGTTGGATTATCCCGGTGGTGTTATTCAGGACATGATGGTGAAAATGGCCGTCGATAATCAAATGGCAAAAGGCCGTGTTGAAATCCGCGGTGCGGTTTCTGACCTAAGCCAAATCAAAGCTAACTTGCTAGTGTTTGCTGGCAAAACAGACGTTTTAGTCGCGCCCGGCATTGCTCGCGGCATAATCAATATTGTCGCCTCGGAAGATAAACAATTCCATATTGCTCCCGGTGGGCATATGGGTGTGATTTTGGGTAGCAAGGCGGTTAAATCCGTGTGGGAGCCTGTGGTTAACTGGTTGGTGCCACGCTCGCAAAATGATGACCCTAAAGAAGATGATTTGAGCTCGGCTGAAGCACTGAACCGACAAGCAAGACACCGACGAATTGCAGAAGACCCAACACTCTAACTGCCTTTTTTGCACGACCAGATTATTGAGAGCACTGCCATGCAGCGTCAGAAATACCCCGTAGAGCGCCTTCTTGAGCTCGCCAAGTCGATCCCGACCAAGACTTGGCTGGTGCAACCGGTGGGTGACTCAACGCGCTCTTGGACCTGGGCTGAAGCGGCACGCGAAATTGGTCGTATGGCATCTGCCCTGCAAGCGCATGGTTGGCCTAAAGGTAGCTGCGTTGCCATTTCGGGTCGCAACACGGCACATTGGTTTATGGCCGACCTTGCTATTCAATGGGCCGGATATGTATCGGTTGGGCTCTACCCAAAACAATCAGCGCGAAGTGTGCGTTACATCTTGGAGCACTGTGAGGCCAAGGCCGTTTTTTTAGGCCCAATGCCTGACTGCGACGAGTTCGTTAGTGCCATTCCATCGGATGTTTTAAAAATTGGTTTTCCTTATGTCGATGCACCAGTTGGCGCCATTGACTGGGACCGTGTGGCGCAGGCTTGCTCACCACTACAACAGTACCAAGCGCCTGAACCCGACACCTTGATGACGTTGATTTACACCTCAGGCACCACTGGCAACCCCAAAGGCGCCATGATTAGTTATGGCAATATGGCTTGGGTTGCAAAAGCCTTTTTAGGCAAATTACCCGCTGCTCATAACGATGAACGATTGTTTTCGTTTCTACCTTTAGCACACGTGTTTGAACGAATTGTGGTGGAAATGGCCAGCCTTATTTGGCGCGCCGAAGTGCACTTCTTGGAAAATATTGATCGCTTGCCTGATCAACTGGCGAGTGTTGCACCAACACGATTCTCGGCTGTTCCCCTAGTCTGGGGACGCTTCCAAGCCGGCATTTTGAAACAGCTATCACAGCGCAAATTAGATAAATTATTGGCCGTTCCGGTGTTGGGCCGCGCAGTGCAGTACAAAATTCGAAAATTACTTGGATTGCAAAATGCACGCTTAGCGGCATCCGGTGCCGCCCCTATTCCACCCGCCACTTTGCAATGGTTTAAAGACACCTTAGGGCTAACCATTTACGAAGGTTATGGCATGAGTGAAAACTGTGCTTATGCTTCTGCAAACTTACCCGGCCAAATTCGCTTTGGCTCGGTAGGAAAACCCTTCCCGGATGCTGGCCTGCGTATTAGTGAAGAAGGTGAAATTCAAATTCGTCATCCGGGCGTAATGACCGGTTATTACAAAGACCCAGAACAAACCGCCAAGGCATTTACCTCTGATGGCTGGTTACGCACTGGTGATAAAGGCAAGCTGGATAATGATGGTTTCCTCTACATTACTGGCCGCCTAAAAGACATTTTCAAAACCGCCAAAGGTAAGTATGTGTCGCCGGCACTGATTGAATCAGCGTTTTCAGTGAATACAGACATTGAACATGTGTGCGTGATTGGTAATAATTTAAACCAACCAGTGGCATTGGTTAATTTATCTGCACTTGCACTTGAAAAACCCATTCAACAACTTGAGCGCGATATGCTGCTCACGCTCGACGAAGTCAACATTGGCCTTGAAGACCATGAACGCATCGCTAAGGTCATCATCAGTCGCGACCCTTGGACCACTGAAAATGGCTTTATCACGCCCACACTGAAAGTTCGGCGTGACATGTTGGAAGATCGATATGCCGATTTTATTGCTGAGGCGTTAAGTGACCGTAAGCGTCTTGTGGCGTGGCACTAAACCTCTGATCTAGTGGCTCTGATTGAGCCACTTTTAATTAATAAGGACTTTACGTTGAATCGATTTATGAAATTCTCAAACAATGACTACGCTATTGACTTAGGCACCGCCAACACACTCATTTTCTCACTCAATGACGGACTGGTTTTAAATGAACCATCAGTCGTCGCAATTCGCACCTCTGGTAATAAGAAAGAAGTTGTTGCAGTCGGCTCACCCGCCAAGCTGATGCTGGGCAGAACGCCAGGCAATATTGCGGCCATTCGCCCGCTAAAAGACGGTGTGATTGCCGACTTTGAAGTGACTGAAAAAATGCTGCAGCACTTCATTCGTGAAGTGACAGGCAAAACCATGTTTCGCAAGCCACGCATTTTAGTGTGTGTGCCCTGCAAAGCGACCATGGTTGAACGTCGCGCTATTCAAGAGTCTGTTTTAGGCGCTGGTGCAAGCCAAGCCATCTTAATGGATGAGCCTATGGCCGCTGCTATTGGTGCAGGCTTGCCGATTGAACAAGCCACGGGTTCTATGGTGGTCGACATTGGTGGTGGCACCACCGAAGTCGCGGTTATTTCATTAGCAGGTACCGTGCACTCAGAATCAGCCAAAGTGGGTGGCGACGCCTTTGACGAAGCCATCATCAACTATGTACGTCGCACACACGGTTGCCTGATTGGTGAAACAACCGCCGAGCGC
This sequence comes from uncultured Paraperlucidibaca sp., assembly GCA_964473955.1. Lineage (GTDB taxonomy): Bacteria > Pseudomonadota > Gammaproteobacteria > Pseudomonadales > Moraxellaceae > Perlucidibaca. Next base: position 15,264 of record CAYYWS010000020.1, read on the forward strand.
ATCAAGTGGGAAATTGGATCGGCCATGGCCACCACTGAACTACTTGAGCTGGATATTAAAGGTCGCCATTTGGGCGCCGGTGTTCCACGCACCATCACCTTAAATTCAGATGAGATTCGTCAAGCCTTTCAAGAGCCACTGAACTCCATTCTGTTCGCCATCAAAAATGCCTTGGAACAAACACCTGCTGAGCTTTCTGCGGACATCTCAGAACGCGGAATTATTCTTACCGGTGGTGGTGCATATCTACGTAATTTAGATAAGCTAATCGCCAAAGAAACTGGCGTGCCAACATTTGTGGCCGAAGACCCCTTAACTTGCGTTGCACGTGGTGCTGGTAAAGCTCTAGCACATCTGGACGACGTTCGTTATAGCGGCATTTTTGGATAAAAAACTGTGACCCAGCAAACTGCTCAATCCTTAGGTCAGCTCCTGTTGCAAGCCCGCCTTGATAGCGGAAAAAGCTTGGAGGAGCTGCATGAGGAAACCTTGGTGTCGGTTAGATACCTAACCGCACTTGAGCAGAATGCCTTTGATGAGCTGCCTAGCGCAGCGTACATCAAGGGTTATGTGCGCCGTATTGCCGAGGCGCTTGGCACCCCAGCAGAACCTTTAATAGCTGCGTATGATGCACGCCTAGGCTCGGTAAAAACGACTACTCTTTTACCTCCTACTCCAGCACCCACAGCTTTAGCAGAAGAAACATCATGCAACCCCAGCAGTGGTCGCAATTATTTTGTTGACCTAGTTCGCCTTACCCAGCACTTAGTTGGCTACTTGTGGTCTGATATTTTTCCATGGCTACGCGATCGCCTACCGGGCAAACGATTGCTACTGATATTGCTGCTGCTGGTCATTGCCGTAATAACTTATCGCCAGTGGCCTACAACAGACGTTAGCAACACTGAAAGCGTTGTTGAGGCTGAGCCTGTTATCGTCGAAGAAGTGCAGAGTGCGGAGCCCATGTCCGAGGTCTCAGTACCAGACATACTCGCCGAAGAGCTGCCACCGGCAGCCCCTACGCCACCGGCCTCTGTTGAGCCCACTCCAAGACCAGCGCCTGAACCTGCACCAGCTCCAGTGGCTGGTCCTGACCTCATTGAAATGAGCTTCTACGGACCATCCGTGGTGCGCGTTACTGATGCAGATGGCAAGCCGATTGCTTCTGGACTTAAACGTGCCGGTGACGAAGTTCGTGCGCGCGGAAAACAGCCGTTCAAGATTCAGGTTGGCAACCCCAGCGTTACCGATATTCGTGTTAACGGCATTGTGGTACAGGGAACACCGCTTTAAGTAAGGCATGCTTTCAGCGAAGCATGGTGCCGGAGATAGGAGTCGAACCTACGACCTTCGCATTACGAATGCGCTGCTCTACCAACTGAGCTACACCGGCAATTGACAGGCAATATTAACGAGCCAATTTTCTACTGACAAGAATGTGCTCTCGGCATTGGCGAAATGAAAAAAAGCTGACTAAACCTAGCATGACACTAACGGCAGGAGGCCACAGTCATGCGTCTTTATTTCAGCAAACAAACAGGCTTTAGCTTAATTGAATTGATGATTGTCATTGCCATTATTGCCGTGCTCTCTGCTGTGGCAGTACCGCAATATCAAGACTATATGACCCGCGCCAAATGGACCGTTAACTTAACCGAAGTCGAACAAGTAAAACTCGCTGTTACCGACTGCCTATATGCTGAAGGCGGCCAAGTAAGCGCTTGCAACACAGCAGAAAAGCTCGGTTTTGGTAATGCACTAACAGCCCCTAGCCATGCCAGCAGCCTAAATATTAGTAGCGACGCCAGCAGCATTAATCTGAGTGTTATTGGCAACCCAGCGGCCGCAGATTGCCGAATTGATATAGCGGCCAATGTCAGTAGTGGCACCGTCATTTGGTTCGCTATTAATGCGGCCAACAATGGCACTATCTGCACACGACGCAAAACGGGTGTAACTGCTGTTGCGGCCAACTAATCATGAGTAATGCACTCCCAGCAAATGACCAAGAGCTAATCCCTTGGGTAACCACGCTGATCATGCAGGCACATGCACAACAAGCTTCAGATCTGCATATTGATCCAGAGTGTAATGGCGCTCAGATTCGTCTACGTATCAATGGCCTACTGCAAGACTGGCAGTTCTTGCCCACACTTTGGTACACACGCCTAGTGTCACGCATCAAGGTTTTGGCGCATATGGATTTAGCCGAACGCCGGCTGCCGCAAGATGGTCGTTTACTGGATAGCAGTATTGGCCCCGGCCATATTCGTGTTGCCAGCCTGCCAACACTGTTTGGTGAAAAGCTCTGCTTACGCTTTAGCGACCCTGGGCACAG
>CAYYWS010000021.1:0-3219 GCA_964473955.1 uncultured Paraperlucidibaca sp.
CTAAAGTGGCTAAATGACCTCTGCGGTTATTTGTGCGCGCAACTGGTGATGATTCCCTATTCCACCCATAAGGTAGAACACTTCACTCATCATCGTTTCACCAATCAGGCCGACAAAGACCCGGATTTCATTATCAGTGGCATGGGCAACGGCATATGGAGCGCGATCAAATCTATAACGCTGTTTTTGTGGACACAAATCACCTTCTTATTCCGCGACCACTGGGCTAGAGCGCCTCTGAATGAAAAGCTGATTTACTGTGCTGAGGTGGGTATTGCGGTGAGCTGGCGTATTGTCTTGCTGGCACTACTGCCCGCTGCAATTGGTATCACACTGGTGATTGGTGCCTACCTTGTCGCTGTGGTCTTTACCTCGTACTGGTTTGCCTACCGCCCACATCACCCGTATCAAGAAAGTGCGCGTTATCGCAACACCAGCAGTTTGATTATGCCGCGCTGGATGAAGCCGCTGGAGTGGTTCTGGTTAGGCCAGAATCTGCACTCCATTCATCACGCATTTCCACGGATACCGTTCTATCGCTACCACGCTGTATTTCGTGAAATCGAGCCGATCTTACGTGCACATGGTGCACCCGTGATCGGCATTTTTGATCGTGAACCGATTGAAAACGCGCACTGAGTTAAAGCGCACGTGCCAATGGTGGCCTCACTCGCACCGCAAAAGGCATGGTGATTTCATACACCACACCGCCTTTTCCAAAGGTTGTGGTTTGGCCATTACGTAGCGCACGCTGATTAGCGACATAAATACGGCGACCATCAGGCGAAAATGCTGGGCCAGTGACTTCAGTTTGCGCTGGGTCACCAGGCAAGCGCAGCAATGGAATAGTCATGCCGTCCGGCAGTAACACCATGGCACGCATATCACCACCGTCTTCTACCACCACCATTTCACCATCTAAGGTCATGCAAATATTATCAACACCAAACATCTCGGGTTCATTTGGGTCTACTGGCGAACCCACAGGCCCATCCACTGGGTCATAAATACTTTCAACGGTGTTGCCAACGGTATCAATCACCCAAATATTGTCGTCACTCTTGGTAGAGAAATAGACAAAACCATTCAAGAACCAGACGCCTTCATTGCCAGCAAAAATAGCTGCTTCTTCTAAATACACTTGGTTTTGTGGGCGGCCATCATCAATGGCGTCGATCCAACGAATTTTTGCCGGCCCTTGGCGAGCTGCCTCAACACCACCCTCAACTACCAAGACCTGCAGTACACCTTTGCTGTAGTCCGGCTTGCGCCCTACAGGCCAGTCTTGTACAGAAAATTTGGTGCGATAAAAACGCTCTCTACCACCCAAATCTTCAGTGTGATAAATCGCTCGATCAGCCACATCAATAGCCACTTGCTCATGCGCTTTTCGGCCGAATCGATCTAAGCGAATGGGGTCGCCACCATTGCGCAGTGGGCTGCACTCAAACATATAACCATCAGCAATTTCCTCACCATTAATCCATGTACCCCATGGCGTGACCCCACCGGAGCAGTTGGTGGTGGTGTTGCGCTGCACAGGATAGGCATCGACTAAATTGCCATCGCGGTCAAAGCGCAGGGCACTGACACCTCCTTGGAACGGAATAACTAAAGGAATACTCAAAGGCAGCAAGCCCGTAATCGGACGTAATAACGAGCCAACAACTTCTAATGAATCACGACTAGCTAATGCAGACAGCGCAGAAAGCTCTGATGGAATTTGTCCAAATGCGGTGGTGGCATCACGAGCTTCGGAGTTAGAAACATAAATCCAACCGCCATCATCAGTGGCAAAAACACCACCGCCATCAGGGTCCGAATGCCACCTAAAGCCTGAGTTTGATGCCATCGGGTCTTCGCCAAAGACTGCAACCACCCGCGAACTAAAACCCGCCGGCATTTGTACACCATTTTCATCCGGCGCCATCAATGGCCCCATAGTTCGGAATGGGCTAGTACGCAGGCCTGCGCTGGGGCCGCTACTGTTGCTTACGCCATCACCACTACCACATGCTGTGAGCCAACTAGCAGCTGCCACCCCACCTGCCGTCATAAACAAGTTCCGTAAAAAAATACGACGAGTCAGTCCTTGTTGCTCGGCTTTAATTAAATCGGGATGCATAAAAAACTACCTTAGAACAAATGTCACGCGATGATAATCTCATTAGATGACGTCGTTGTGACAGGGCATACTCTTTTTTATTTTTTAATAGGGAGCGCGTTATGCGTATCGGTGAATTAGCCAAGCTAACCGGGGCTAGCCCAAAAGCCATTCGCTTATATGAACAACAAGGCCTACTCCCTCATGTTCATCGAGCCGGCACATACCGCCATTACAACGACAGCCACTTGGCGCAGGTCATCTTCATTAAACGAGCACAAACCTTGGGCTTTAAATTAGCTGAACTTAGCAAGCTCAAGCCGTCACAAAACGGGTTTGACTGGCAACATGTCGGCCAACTTCTGCAATTAAAACTACAACAAACTGAACAACAAATTCATCAGCTCACCGACCAACAAACTGCCTTAAAAACTATGCTGCAAGAGCTAGAACTATGCCCACAAACTAGCAGTCAAATTCAAGACTGTTGACTTTGCCCTATGGGGCAAACCACACACTCCTCAGCTAATACTTAGGAGTGTGGACTGATGTCAGAAGTTAGCAATAATACTGCTCTCAACGTTTTAATTATTTTGGCTCATGGCAATCCAGAAAGCCTAACAGCCAGCATGGCTGAGAGTTACCGCCAAGGCGCCTTAAGCCAACATGCCAATGTGAAGCTCATTAATTTAAATGAGCTTCACTTTAATCCCATTCTGCAAGGCGGTTATCAATCAACGCAGCCCTTAGAGCCTGACTTAATCGCTGCTCAATCGGCCATTTTGTGGGCACAACATATTGTTTTTGTTTATCCCATTTGGTGGGGAGCTATGCCTGCACTGTTAAAAGGTTTTATTGATCGAGTCTTTTTGCCCGGCTTCGCTTTTCGATATCGCCCTAACAGTGTTTGGTGGGACCGTTTGTTAAGCGGCCGAAGTGCTCGTGTCATTTCACTGATGGACACACCACCTTGGGCTTTTCGCTGGCTTTATCGCATGCCCGGTCACCAGCAAATACGTCGAACTATCCTAGAGTTTGCTGGCATAAAACCCGTCAGCATTCAGAGCATTGGCCCCGTTCGCGGAGCCAATGATTTACAAAAAACAAAATGGTTA
>CAYYWS010000021.1:3319-11750 GCA_964473955.1 uncultured Paraperlucidibaca sp.
TATTACTTTTTAAGTAACGACCCCAAGACTCCACGCATCAGTTGGCGCCCCAAGGTACTACCTGCTGCCGTGCCTAAGCTGCGTGCCATACTTTTTGCGAAAGCCTCAGCATTACTCTGTCCTGAGCTTCGTTTAGCAGCAGGGGCGGCTTTTTTGGCTTCCTGTGCCTGAGCCTGTGTTTGCGCCATCCGCTCCTGCAAAATTTCATGTGCTGAGCGTGGATCGACGGCATCTTTATAAATACGCTGATTAGGGTCGTGAGCCAAAACAGCCTGACGCTCCTCACTAGAAATTGGCCCCATACGCGAATGCGGTGGTCGAATCAGCACTCGCTCCACCATGCTGGGCACACCCTTGTCTTGCAGGGTAGAAACCAGTGCCTCACCAACACTCATTTCACTAATCACCGCTGCTGTGTCTAGGTCTGGATTAGTACGGAAAGACTGTGCCGCAACCCGCACGGCTTTTTGCTCACTTGGGGTGTAGGCACGTAAAGCATGCTGAATGCGATTGCCCAGCTGCGCCAAAATTGCATCCGGCATGTCGCTAGGGCTTTGACTAATAAAATAAACGCCCACCCCTTTTGAGCGAATTAAACGCACCACTTGCTCAATCTTTTCCAGCAGTGGTTTGGGTGCTTCTTTAAATAACAAATGCGCTTCGTCAAAGAAAAACACCAAGACCGGCTTTTCTGGATCTCCCAATTCAGGCAACTGCTCAAATAGCTCGGATAACAGCCACAATAAAAAGGTGGAGTACACCCGCGGGCTACGAATCAACATGTCTGCCGCCAGCACATTAATGACACCACGGCCTTCACGTGTGGTTTGCATCAGGTCGCTTAAACGCAACGCTGGCTCACCAAAGAGCAGCCGACCACCTTCCCGTTCCAAGCCTAATAACTTGCGCAAAATCGCATTGACCGATGCCTTGGCCACACCGTAACCAGCGCCTAGTTCACTGCTATGCTCGGCCAAATACTCCAAGGTGGTGCGCAAATCTGGCATATCAACCAGCAACAAACCCTCTTGATCGGCAAACTCAAACACCACATTCAGCACACTTTCTTGGGTTTCGTTTAAGTCCAATAAACGCGACAACAACTGTGGCCCCATGTCTGAAATGCTGGTGCGAACTGGGGTGCCGGCTGCACCAAAAACATCCCAAAAAGACACTGGATATCCGCGCTGCTGGAAACCCTGCATGCCAATTAATGCCAAGCGCTCATCGATTTTTGGATGCGGCGAGCCCGACTGACTAATGCCGGCAATATCGCCTTTAACATCAGCCATAAACACCGGCACACCGATATCAGAAAAGCTTTCTGCCAAACACTGCAGTGTCACGGTTTTACCGGTGCCAGTGGCACCGGCCACTAGACCATGACGGTTAGCGTATCGCGGATTAATAAAGACCTGAGTGCTACCATTACCACCGACCAAAATAGGGTTTGTCATTGTTCGTCCTTAAAACAGTTTTGACTCACAGTAGGCCTTGCGCATAGACCGTCGCCCCGGCACTTCACCCACCCGCATCGCCATGCCAGTTAGCAACGCTTGCTGCTCGATACTGGTCTTGGTTAGCTCATCAGCGCTAAAGGTTAGTCGCTCGGCGTTGCGCCACACACCTTCGCGCCACAACGCCACCAGCTGCATGGCACCGACATTACCCAGCACGCCTAAGTTGCCCACGGTTAGCATGATGGGGTCGTAACGCTCGCCCACGGCTTGCACAATACGTGGATAGGCTCGGTTTAAAATTTCGTTGAAACGATCATGGTCCGATTTTCGGCTGCGACCATCAGGCAAGGTCAAACCCGTGGTGGCAATAGCAAACGGCATGTCGCGCTGCACGTGTGCATTAATGGCCTGCAACATGTCATGGCCGCCAGTCCAGTCGCCAGTCTGGGCTGTATCCATAACCAGCTGCCATGCCGGCGGAATCGGCTCGCCGGCCAAATGGGCACGAATCATTTGCTCATACAGCAAATAGAACTCGACCGCCTCTTGGCCTAGGCCCGGTGCATCATCAAACCCACTGGGATCGATCTCCATTTGCCAACGTGTTTCTTGTGTGAGCAGACGATACACCGTGGGGAATACGGCACGGTGGTCGCAACCAAAAAACTGCTCCCATGTGGCCAGTTCCTGCTCTACCCAACGCAGGCATTTAACGCCATCAACGCCACAATTTTCGGTGTAATCCGGGCTAACCGGCGGCGAGCTAAGCGGTGGCAGCAGATTTACCAGCGGCAATAGCGGCGCAGCACGCGCCATGGTGGTCGGAGCTGGTGGCAAATCATTGGCTTGGCTTGGTGACGCATCAGTACCAGAGTCATTACAAGCGAGCAGACCCATACAGGCCAAGGTCAGACACAAGGTACGTAGAGGTCGCATAACTCCCCCCTATTCACGGCGCAAAATAAAGAAAAAAGGCTGCTTCATGCCTTTTAAATCCATCACACCAAACACGGTGTTGTCATCCACCCTGCGAAATACATCATTGATCGGCAGTTGATCGTAAACCATGGTGGCACTGGACTTGCCACGATACTCGGTCATCCGCAGCCGAGCACGTGACTTGTTTGTGCTCATCAACGGTATAAATGTTTGAAACATACGCCCTGCAGCCGCCGACTTTGGCATAGCAACACGACTGCTTAGACCCAATGACGGCCCCATAAAGGCAGGATTTAAATAAGCAAAACCACCGGCTAGCGTTTTGAAGACCAACGGATGCACAGCTTCTGTGCTTTCAAAACGTTTGCCATACCAGTGGTAAGCCTCTAACAAACCATCCATGGGGTGGTTTGTTAGAAAGCCTTCGCCCTTCCAAGGGCCCAGCATAAATTCAACAGGCACAGGCTCTAACACATCAAACAACGCCAATGCTTGCTCGGTGCTGGCGCCACCTGCATTAACTAGCTCATTCACATTCATCAACAACCTCTACAGGCTTTTATGCGCCAACGCCGCGGCATTGGCCTCCCAGTTTTGCCCATCAAATGGCACCACCGTAACCTGCGCAGGCACGGATGTTAAACAACGTAAATTCACGTCGACGCCATCTGGATTAGAACGAGGAATATAGAATGATTTAATGCCACACACGCGACAAAATAGGTGCTTTGCAACACATTCGTTAAAGGCATAACTAGTGAGATGATCTTCACCAGCGATCAATCGGAAGTTGCGCTTAGGCACAATCAAATGCAAAAAGCCGGTCATACGGCAGATAGAACAATTGCAGTCTTCGACCTCAACATGCTCTGGTGCTTCGACTTCAAACCGCACCGTGCCGCAATGACAGCCACCCTGATAAATCATGATTCAATGCCTTTAATGTCGTCATCCAAACGCTTGATTTGATCAATAATACTGACCAATTTATGACCATTTTGGGTCAATGAATACTCTGTTCTGGGCGGTACTTCAGCGAAAATATGCTTATCTAATAAACCATACAAGGTCAGCTTGCGTAAACGTTCAGAAAGCACCTTGGTTGATATGCCTTGGACATAACGCTCCAAGGCACCGGGACGAGAAACACCATCAGCAACGGCACGCAAGACCGAGACTGACCACTTGCAGCCAATCACCTCCTCCAATTGTGTGTAAGCAGACTTTGCCGTCGGTGTTTTTTTTATTTCTTTCATTTCATTAATTTACACCAAAAGGTTAGTAGGGCACCCAAAAGTGCCGACTATGCGCTGGTCTACCTCAGTCCTACTATGAAGTTGTGCTCATGCACTTACTAGTCTAGGAGAATCGTGATGAAAACCAAAGCCGTGTTCTATCATGCAGGTTGCCCAGTATGTGTAGCTGCCGAACAAAATATTGCGTACGCACTTGATCCGCAAAAATACGATGTAGAAATCGTGCACCTTGGCAACGATAAGTCGCGCCTAAGAGAGGCTGAAGCTGCTGGTGTGAAGTCCGTTCCTGCGCTTGTAATGAGTGGTGCTACGTTTCATATCAACTTTGGCGCCGATATCAGTGTGCTGAAATAACTAGCAGCGGCAATATGAGTGTTAACTCACGGGTGCAGCCTTTGCGGCACCCACCACACATATGCCGCAAGTCCTATCAATTCAACCAATGATTGAAAAACGATAACCACTACTGCCAGCTCCATCGATGTCGGCAGCGCAAGTGCTAATGGCAGTACCACAAACGAATTACGGCTACCCAAGCTAAACGCCAGCACCCTGCCTTGTCGTTTGGGCAGCTGAAAAACTCGCGTCAACACGCGTGACAGCAGCCCGGCAGTTAATAAAAAAACCGAAAAGATAAGCAGCAAATGAGCCAGCACACCCACCGATTCAAAGACCAAACCGACTTGTGCCGCGGCAACTGAAAACACTACCAGCGCCAACAAGGGCACAGGAAACCAAGCAAAAAAACTTAATAGCTGTTGCCGACTTTGCTTTTTATCCACCCATTTTTCGGTGCTCAATGCGGCCAACAATGGCAACACAATCAGCCCAAAAAACGCAACAATAAGCTCTTTTTGCAGCAAGCCGTTGGCGACCTCTGCACCTAAGAACAGCCACAAATACACCGGTAATAACAGTAGTTGAAGCAGTAGGCTGATCGGCGTGAATGCAATGGCATAACGTGTATCGCCACCACCTAAATGGGTGAAGGTGATAAACCAGTCCGTGCACGGCAGCAATAGCACCAACACGATGCCCAGCTGAACCGCTGGATGACTAGGGCCCAACTGCAGCAGGCCCCAAATAATCAAGGGCAACAGCATAAAGTTGCCCACCACCGCGGCGGTCGTAAAACGCATGTCAGCAAATGCGCTGCGCAGATGCGTCAAAGGAACTTGCGTAAATGTTGTATACATCAGCAAGCCAAGAAGAGGCCAAAGCAACAGCTCTAAAAAGCCCAGGCTGCTCGGTAACAGACTACCAAGCAGCAAGCCGCAGGCAATAAAAATTAAATAAATAAAGACCTGATACTTTTCTAATGTTGCTTTTGTTAACAAGAGTATTTGTTATCCGTACAGATGCTTTGCCAATATGTATGTAAGACGGCGAATAGCTTTAGCGTCTACCCACCTTACCCAACTCGCTTTCTAGCAGTCGCACCATTTTCTGAGCGGCACCTACTACGGCTTGCTCAGAAGTATTCGCCAGCTCACTAACTGATGACGGTTGACGGCCAGCAATACGCACCTCTAACAAACAGCGCTTATCTGGGCCGCCAGATTTTGTGGCACTGTTCTCATCACTTAAATGCACTTCCACTCGCGTAATTTGCTCGTCAAAGCGTGACAAAACACGTGTCAGTGTTTCTGAAATGCTTTGCGCTCGTGCTTCATGGCCCGACACATTTTTGTCTGTATTGATCTGAATTTGCATAAAGTGACCCCTGATTGTTATGAATGTAATAGGCCTAACGTAACCTTAATGCGTACGGCGTACAAATAAGCGATTAAACCAGCGGCTGAGCTTAACAATCTGTTGGGGAGCCTCTACCCCCATCTGCATAAGACGTTGCTTCAGCGCTGTTAAGTTGGCTTGCTGTGCAGCCTGAATGGGAGTCATGGCATCAAACTCGGAATACAAACGCGGGTTAGCACCCGCATCAAGTAAATAAAGCGCAACTTGTTCTTGCCCAGCCAGTGCGCAGGCTACTAGCGGCGTCGACAGAAACTCAGGGTGCGCATAATTAATATCGACCCCACATTTGACGTGATATTTAACCAGCTCAAGATCACCCTCACAGGCTGCATTAAATAGCTCTTTCCAGTTTCCACCGTCCATATCATTGCATCCACTAGGCTCAGTTTATGACTATACTCTTTGCTATCTACACCTTAAATAAGCAGTAGTGATGGTTGATGACGCTATTTTAGTTGGCACACCAGAAACGTTATCACTAGCGATTATTGCGCTGTGGCTGGGTTATCACATCAACAAGCGCATCCCCTTTCTGAATCACTACAATATTCCCGCGGCTGTCACCGGCGGGCTTCCTATCAGCTTAGTTGTGGCATTAATAGAAGCCACAGGATTAGCACAACTGCGCTTTAACTTAGAACTGCGCGATATGCTGTTGATCGTATTTTTCAGCACCATTGGATTGTCAGCAAAATTTGCCCAAATGTTAGAGGGCGGTAAGGCGCTTTGCATCATGTTAGTGCTGGCCGTGATTTTTTTAGCCGCACAAAACTTACTCGGTACTGGCTTAGCGAGCTTACTGGGTGAAGACCCGTTATATGGCTTAATTGGTGGCAGTGTTTCACTTGCCGGTGGTCATGGCACGGCTCTTACTTGGGGACAAATGTTCGAAGAACACTTTGAGTTAGCAAACGCCAGCTCACTGGGCCTGACCTTTGCTACCGCTGGGCTCATAACTGGCGGGCTCATCGGTGGGCCTGTTGCCGCTTATCTCATTAAACGTCATCAATTGCAGCCGCCTGCTGAAAATCTAGAGTTAAAAAGCCTAACAGCGGGCACTACACGAACCTATGTCCTGCATGTTGAAAGCATGCTGCGCGCCACCTTCATGATTGCAATATGTTTTGGCTTGGGCGCTTTGGTTTATGACTGGATTGCTGATCGCGGCATTCGTGTCCCCGCCTTTCTGACCGCGATGTTTTTAGGCATTGTCATTACCAATAGTATGGATTTGCTCAAAATCCCTTTCGATAAAAATCCGGTGCAGTTTGTTGGTGACATTAGCCTGCAATTGTTTCTAGGCATGAGCCTGATCAGCCTACCGCTGTTGTCGTTACAAGGCGCAATGGGCGGCATTATGTTGGTCATGATGATGCAGGCACTGTTAATCAGCATGTTTACTGTCTTTATTGTTTTTCCAATGCTGGGGCGTAACTATGATGCAGCCTGTATCAGTGCCGGCTTTATTGGTATGGGCTTGGGTGCAACGCCCGTCGGCATCGCCAATATGAATGCCATTACCAGTCGCTTTGGTCCTAGCCCCAAAGCCTACCTCGTCATTCCCTTACTCGGCGCTTTCTTTATCGACATTGCGAATGCGCTACTGGTGCAGCTGATACTGGGCTTTTTGTAAAACGGCATTGTTAACTGCTCTTAAAAACCATGGGCAAACCACATCCACAATGCCATACCAATCATCATCAAATTTTCAGTGAGTGAGACAAAACCCAAGGGAACATTATTCGCACCACCAACACAGGCACACTTCAGCTCACGCTTATCTACATACACCGCTTTAAAAACTGACACCGCACCCACGCTGCCAATAAACAGTGCCAGCGGAATCGACAGCCAATTCATTAGGCCACCCACCATTAATACACCGGCTAAGCCTTCCGCGTAGGGATAAAAATAACTGTAGGGCACCCAGCGCCGCGCCACCAAGTCGTAGTTCAAAAACATGGTCGAAAAACTTTCGACGTTCTGCAGTTTTAGCAGCGCTAAAACCACCATGGACAGAGCAATAAACCACTCCACCGTCTGCACCGAAAAGCCGCTGCCATGCATGCCAAAACTTAGTGCCAGCGCCGTCAGCGCAGTCATGGTAAATAACGCAATCACCGGCCGATATGTCGTTGCATTTGGGTCGCGCACCGGCTTGCCTAGGTGCTTACGCAGCGCTTCGTAGCCACCAATGCGTTCGCCGTTTATAAACACCTGCGGCGTGGTTTTCACATCATGTGTGGCCTTAAATTGGTCAATTTCCTCACGTGAGCTTAAATGATGATCAACAACGTCAAACCCTGATTGACGTAACAAGTGCAGGGTTTTCAGGCCATAAGGGCACTGATGCTTTGGAGTCATCATGCGATACAGGTCTGCATGCTTTGTGTTGGTGTTCATGTTTTTAGCCTCTGGTTGCAAACATCAAGTAGAAGCCTAAACTACGTACCATGGTACAGAGTCAAGAGGTTCCGATGTTTACTATAGGCAAGCTAGCAGCAAATGCCGGTGTGGGGGTAGAAACAGTGCGCTTTTATCAGCGTGAAGGTCTGCTGGACACACCAGAAGCCACTGGAAAGGTGCGGCAATACGATGAGACACATCTAAGGCATATTATCTTTATTAAGAGTGCTCAAGCCGCTGGTTTTACCCTTAAGGAAATCAAACGACTGCTGACCATGGACGCATCACAAGACCATCAACAGGCCCGTCAGCTTGCGCTGCAACGACTAACGGCTATCGATGCGCAACTAGCGCAGTTGCAAATGGCTCGTGTGGCGCTGAAAACCTTGGTTCATAACTGTGAGCACAATCAAGATCAGCCCTGCCCGATCATTGCGTCTTTAAGCTGAGACATATTTCTGCGCACAAGTCTTCTGGGCTCTGCCCCACACTTTTGATGGTGATATCGGCATACTTTTTATATAGCGGAAGACGCTCCGCAAATAACTGCGCAAAGGTCTGATCTGGATCTTTAGCAAGACCGCGCGCACTAAAGTCTTGCACGCGTGCCGCTAA
>CAYYWS010000021.1:11850-17447 GCA_964473955.1 uncultured Paraperlucidibaca sp.
GCTCGTTTGGCAAGCAACACACCAACCGTGCTTTTACCGGCGCCCGGCATACCAATTAAAACAATATTGTTCATCTTAATGCGGTACCCAAATTGTGGCTTGCATAAAGGTCACCGCATTGCCTGTCAGGTAGACGCGATCTCCTTCAAGGCGGCAGCCCACTTCACCGCCTCTAGGTGAACGTTGAAAAGCCGTCATTGTGCTGAGGCTTAAACGCTTGCCCCAGTATGGTGCTAAAACGCAGTGCGCTGAGCCTGTTACCGGGTCTTCTGGAATACCCAGTTTTGGCGCAAAAAAGCGACTGACAAAATCTGTCGTGAGGCCAGGCGCTGTCACCATCACACCCCGCAAATCTAGCTCACTAAGCAGTGCCATATTGGGCCTAAGTGCTGTTATCGAGGCCTCACTGTCAAACACAGCGATATAGTCATCTGCGGCCAGCACCTCTAACGGTTGCGCCCCCAAGGCGCGGGTTAACAGCTCCGGCACATGGCAGGCTCTCGGCTCTGTTACTGGGAAGTTCATTTCGTAGGACTCACCCAGACGGCTTACCAATAACTCACCACTTCGCGTGTGAAATGAAATGGCTGAGGCTGAAAAACCTTCATGCTGAAACAACACATGCGCCGTTGCCAGCGTGGCATGTCCACACAAGTCCACTTCTGCCACCGGCGTGAACCAACGCAGCTCAAAGCCATTTGCTATGGGCACATAAAACGCAGTTTCTGACAGGTTGTTTTCTTCAGCGATCGCTTGCAATACATCATCGGCCAACCACGATGATAGTGGCACCACCGCGGCTGGATTGCCGGTAAAAATACGGCTCGCAAAAGCATCTACTTGATATTGCGTTAGCTTCATGGCCTAAACTTTTGCCGCCGCTAGCGCTTGGCTGATATCGGCCAGAATATCGTCGATGTGTTCAATACCAATCGACAACCGCACCATTTCACGACTAACACCGGCATTGGCCAGCTCTTTATCATCTAACTGACGGTGAGTGGTAGACGCTGGGTGACAAGCCAATGAGCGCGCATCACCAATATTGACCAATCGCAGTATCAACTGCAGGGCATCAATAAAACGAGCGCCCGCTTCTTGGCCGCCCTGAATGCCGAAGCTTAAAATTCCGGACGCACGGCCCGCCATATATTGCTGCGCCAAGGCATGATCTGGGCTGTCCGGCAGGCCGGCATAATTCACCCAATTTACTTGCGGGTGAGCACGCAGAAACTCAGCGACTTTTTGCGCGTTGGCGCAGTGACGATCCATACGAAGAGGCAAAGTTTCGATGCCCTGCAAAATCAGGAAGGCATTAAACGGGCTTAACGCTGCACCGGTATTGCGCAGTGGCGCTACACGCGCACGACCAATAAAGGCAGCCTCACCCAAGGCCTCGGTATAAACCACGCCATGATAAGAAGGATCCGGCTCACTCATAACGCGGAAACGCTCCTTGTGCTTGGCCCAAGGAAACTTGCCCGAATCCACAATCACACCCGCCACTGAGTTACCGTGGCCACCCATGTACTTTGTTAATGAGTGCACCACAATATCAGCGCCGTGCTCAAAGGGTCTTAACAGATAAGGCGTTGCAACGGTGTTGTCGACAATCAGCGGCACACCCGCTTGATGTGCCGTTTCTGCCATACGCGCAATATCAACAATATTGCCCGCGGGATTGCCTATGGACTCGCAGAAAACTGCCTTAGTCTTATCATCGATGGCCGCTGCCAGCGCGGCAAAGTCATCATGGCTAACAAAGCGCACTTCAATACCACGGCGCGGCAGGCTATGCGCAAAAAAATTATAAGTGCCGCCATAGAGCTTACTGGTAGCAACAATGTTGTCGCCCACTTCGGTAATGGTTTCCAACGCATATTCAATAGCAGCCATACCTGAAGCAACCGCCAAAGCGCCAATACCACCCTCCATGGCTGCCACTCGCTCTTCCAGCACCGCATTGGTGGGGTTCATGATGCGAGTGTAAATATTGCCGGCCACCTTCAGATCAAACAAATCCGCGCCATGCTGAGTGTTGTCAAAAGCATAGGAGGTGGTCTGGTAGATGGGAGTGACGACGGCTTTGGTGGTTGGGTCGACATTAAAGCCCGCACGTACGGCAAGAGTTTCGAGTTTCATGAGCAGTCCCTGTTGTTTTGATGACTCGAGACTAACAGAGCTGACTGCTTTTTCCAGTACCATGCTGCGCTGATCAGGCAGTGCTTAACCAACGACGCACTGCCTCAGCAGTATCATCTGGTTGCCGGTTAAAACAGATCGCTGCATGCGGCGCCAGCTTATGAATAATATTCATTACTTTTTCAAACAATATGAAGTTGTCATCTGGCACTCTCACGCCAGCACCTACTAATACACAATCATATTCATGCTGCTGCAAACAATGCCGCAAAACCGCCTCTGCGGTTTCTCCTAAATCAATAAGGCATTGCTCTGCCTGATAACCAAGGTGATTTAGCTCAGCTTGGGCTGCATTCAAACCGGCGCGTACTGTTTCAGCATTTATATTCGCAACAAAGCGATAGCTGTCAGCCGAAAAATCCAAGAGGTCAGGGTTTAGCCCCACGATTAATATGCGCTGCTTTTTTGTCGTCATGAGAACTGGCCTCGCTCACGATAAGATTGTGGTGTGACCCCAACAGATCGTTTAAACCAACGAATAAATGATTGGCTGGATTGGTAACACAGTCGTTGAGCAATCTCTTCGATTTTAAGGTCGCTCGTCTGTAACAGCTGTAGTGCTTCTTCTCGTCTGGCTTGATCCAGCAGGACGCGATAGCTGTAGCCGTATAGTTTTAAATATCGGTTCATTTGCCGCACCCCCAAGCCCATTGCCTCAGCCAATCGCTCCCGCGAGGGGTCTGCTTCATGAATCAACACCCTAAGCTTATTGGCCGCTTGGGTCATAAACGAAAAGTCAGCAGACTGTGTCAGCAAGTCATCTGCCAGTTGCTGTATCGCTTCGCGAAGGGTCGTATCGCCATGCAACAAAGCGCCACTTAACATACAGGTTGATATCGAAATGGCTGACACCGGCTGATTAAAGTGAAGCCCACTATCTCCGAGCAGGGCACGATAATCATTAGCTGTCACACCCGATGGCAATCCGTGCTTAAAATAAATGCCATGCAACAGTGTCTCGGACTGGTCTACGCGCTGAGCAGACAGGCATCTTGCCAAAGCTAACATCATATATTCTGTGATATGACGCTGGTCTTGCCCGGTGTCTGTATTGAACTCAAAACCAATCAGCAACTGACCCGGCTTATGCCAGCTCCAGACTTTACCGAAGATACCAAGCAAGGGCCCATAGTGAAGCAGCTTGTCCACCGCATCTTGGATGGTTCGGCAAACACGTAACAAGCTTCCCAGCACACCAAAAGCATCTAAGTTGGCATATTGCGCTAATTTCAGACCTAGCAATGGGTCATGACTAACCGCCAAGCCAGTCTGCAGCATACGCTCAACATGAAATATCGGCAGCTCGGCTTGCGGGTCTTGTAATTGTCCTGGCTTCAAACCAGAGCCTGCCAGCATCACCTGGCAGGGCAAGCCGTACTCACGCGCAGCAACAAATAAATGCTGAATGAGCGCCACTCTAACTCGTACCGAGTTATTCGGCATTTTAGTTGCTGGTGACCGTTTCATAGTCGACATAACCCGTTTCACCACCACCATAAAAGAACTCTTGCTTTGGTTCGGTTAATGGGTAGCCATGCTTAAGTCGTGTCACCAAGTCTGGGTTTGAAATAGCCATGGTGGCAACCGGAAAAACATCTGCAACACCCTGCTCAAGATCTTTCGAAATAGAATCCAGTGTTCTACCAGCACGCACCAGCAGTATGGGTGTGTTCTTTAAAATTTGACGGATCTCTGCCAGAAACTCATCATCGCCAAAATAGAAAAAGTGTACATAGGCCAGCCCCAGCGGCGCCAGGGCGTTAAGCAAATAGCGATAGGTTTCTTTCCAATCTGCATCTTCATGCATGCCTAAAAAATTCATGTTTGGCGACAAGCGAATACCGACACGCTCAGCACCCACTTTGGCCACCACTTTGCTCACGGTTTCCAGCACAAAACGCGCACGATTCTCGATAGAACCACCGTATTGATCTGTGCGCTGATTGGCATTACCGGTTAAAAACTGCCACAACAAATAACCATTCGCACCATGCAGCTCTACCCCATCCGCACCGGCAATCATGGCATTAGCAGCGGCGGTGACAAATTGCTCCTGCACCAAGGGAATTTCTTCCGTCAGCAATGCTCGCGGCACCGGAGCCGCTTGTGGCCCCGCAGAAGTCATAATAGTTTGTGGGGTTGGAATAGCCGACGGACCAACGGGGGCCTCACCAGTAGGGATCACATCCGCGTGAGAAACACGCCCCGCATGCATCAACTGAATGAATAAATACCCATCATGAGCGTGGACCGCATCAGCCACTTTTTTCCAGCCCAGAATGTGTGACTGAGTGTACAGGCCAGGGCTTCCCAAATAGCCCTTGCCTTGTGCCGACGGCTCAGTACCCTCCGAAATCAGCAATCCAAACGATGCCCGCTGAGCATAATATTGCACCGCTAGATCAGATGGCGTGCCGTCCGGCAGCGCTCTTAAGCGCGTCATTGGCGCCAATGCCAAACGGTGAGGTAATGAAATTTTGCCTAAGGAAAACGCAGACCAAATTGATGACATAAGACCAATCCTTTGAAGTAATACCGAATCCTAACTATCAGCAACATCGCACATCACAACAAGGGGCCTAAACCCAATGTCCCAAACGGTTTGCTCAAAACTCCAGAAGATGTCCCAATATGTTTATAAGCACTACTCGTATGCAACACGCCTAACATCTGCCAGAAGAATGACTTTCATCACAACTCCTCATCACCACAATCGCGCAGCATAACAACCTGTAGCTCTACGCCTTGAGAAGCCGCATAAGATTGAATATCTGTCATTAGCCGAGCCCAATCCGACAAATCGGTTTCATTCACATGGCTAGTTTTATCAATGGAAAATCGCCAGGTGGCAGGGCCATCTAACTGATCCACATAGTCAAGCAAGAGGTCGTAGGCAGCATCCCAGTTATCACCAAAGTAATCAGGAAAATTAAACGATGCTCTCAAGTTATTCAGCACCGTTTGTTTATTCAGCTTGCCATTTTCATCCAGCGTTATGGTCTGTGTATTCATCTCAGTGCCCCTGAATGCGGACAAATGACTGATAGTGATCTTCGGTGTAATAAAACACTTCGGGTGGGTCGCCGCCGGTGACAACACGACGCGGCCCACGATGCGATAAGCCCGGTGTATCTACCGTGTACTCGCGGTAATAACCCCTAGGCTTTATCGGCAACAAACGCTCTCGATTTTGAAAAGTAATGCCATCACGCTGGTATGGAAAAGGCCCATTATTGCGAATTCGTTCGAGAGTGTTGTGTAACTCTTGCTCTTGTGCGGAAAGCGGGCTGGCGGGGTTAGAAGTGTCAACACTTCCGCTCTGTAGTTGGTACAGGCCAAGAACAATAACAACCAGTGCCAGTAGAATTTTTTTCATTGTTAGGCTCTACTTATTT
>CAYYWS010000022.1:0-3106 GCA_964473955.1 uncultured Paraperlucidibaca sp.
ACTTGGTTAGTTGATGGCGCCGTTATGTTTGCCCGTAGCCTAGGCATATCAGAGCTCGTTATTGGCCTAACCATTGTTTCCATCGGCACATCGCTACCCGAGCTAGCTACTAGTGTGATGGCGTCAATTAAAGGTGAGCGTGACATTGCGATTGGCAATATCGTCGGTAGCAACATCTTTAATATTTTCTCCGTTCTAGGTATCAGCGCCTTAGTTGCACCGGATGGCATTCGTGTGGCAACCGAAGCATTACAGTTTGATATTCCCGTCATGCTGGCAATTTCGCTGCTGTGTTTACCGCTGTTTTATATCGGTTTTAGTATTTCGCGAGCTCGCGGCGCCATGCTACTGGCTTGGTATATTGGTTATGTTTGTTATCTGGTCATGCAGAGCAACGGTAGTGCAGCGCTGCCAACACTTGTTTCTGTATTTTATTTGGCGCTTCCGCTCACACTTATTTGGTTAAGCATTGGCTGCATCAAGCAATGGCGCACTGCATGATTTTATAAGGGACGTTATACTGCGCGCTTCGCGTTGGGGACTAACACCATGACTAGCACTTCACAGCCCATTCAAACCTTTCAGGGCTTAATTCTAGCGCTGCAAAATTTCTGGGCCGAACAGGGCTGCGTCATTTTGCAGCCATACGATATGGAAATGGGCGCAGGCACATTCCACACCGCCACGTTTTTGCGCGCAATTGGTCCTGAAACTTGGAATGCGGCCTATGTTCAGCCGTCGCGCCGACCAGCCGATGGTCGTTATGGCGAAAACCCTAATCGCTTACAACATTATTACCAGTTTCAAGTGGTGTTAAAGCCTAACCCCAGCAATATCCAAGAGCTTTATCTAGACTCATTACGCCATATTGGTGTTGATCCTACGGTGCATGACATTCGCTTTGTAGAAGACAACTGGGAGTCACCGACACTGGGCGCTTGGGGCTTGGGCTGGGAAGTTTGGCTCAATGGCATGGAAGTCACCCAGTTCACATATTTCCAGCAAGTAGGCGGCTTAGAGTGCTATCCGGTCACTGGTGAAATTACCTACGGTTTAGAGCGCTTAGCCATGTACCTGCAAGGTGTTGACTCGGTATATGACTTAGTCTGGACTGATGGCCAATTTGGCAAAGTGACTTATGGTGACGTGTTTCACCAAAACGAAGTCGAACAATCGACCTATAACTTTGAACACGCCAATGTCGCCGAGCTGTTTAAGTTATTTGATTTGTATGAAGCCGAATCAAATCGCATCATGGCGCTAAAGTTGCCATTGCCAGCCTATGAGTTTGTGCTAAAAGCCTCACATACCTTTAATTTACTAGATGCCCGTCGCGCCATTTCGGTCACTGAACGTCAGCGTTATATTTTGCGCGTTCGTACCTTGGCTCGGGCCGTGGCACAGAGCTATTTTGATGCGCGTGCAGCACTGGGTTTCCCCATGGCTGCCCCCGCCTTACGCGATGAAGTGATGGCGCAAGTCTTAGCAAAACAGGAGCAGTCAGCATGAGCCATCCAGATTTCTTATTTGAAATTGGTGGCGAAGAGCTGCCGCCCAAGTCATTGCTGACATTAGCAACAGCGTTGCATGCTGAGGTTGTCGATGGCCTAAGCAAAGCAGGTATTACTCATGAGGAGGTAGTGTTTTATGCTGCGCCTCGCCGTTTGAGTATTTACATCAAGGCATTAGCGCCAAAACAAGCCGATCGCACTATCAGCATGGATGGCCCGCCGGTAAAAGCAGCCTTCGACAGTGAAGGCAATCCAACACCAGCAGCACTTGGTTTTGCCCGCAAAAATGGTGTTGATGTCAGTGAGTTAGACCGCAGTGGAGAGAAGCTGCGCTTGGTTAAGTCCATCAAAGGTGGCGATACACTAGATTTATTACCGGCTATTTTTGAAAACGCATTAAAAAACCTACCCGTGGCTAAACGTATGCGTTGGGGCGCGTCGCGTGTTGAGTTTGTTCGCCCAATGCATTGGTTAGTCATGCTTTATGGTGATCAGGTCGTGCCGGCGAAATTGCTTGATATCGATAGTGGACGCACCAGCTACGGTCACCGCTTTCATCACCCTCAAGCCGTCACATTGGCTAACGCCAATGATTATTTAACGGCCATGCGTTCAGCCCATGTTATTGCAGACTTTGCCGAGCGTCGTTCATTGATAACCGACAAGGTCACGACATTGGCTCAGCAAGAGGGTGGTCAGGCGCTAATGCCAGCAGCCTTGCTTGACGAAGTCACCGCATTAGTAGAGTGGCCTGTACCTTTGGTTTGCTCATTTGAGTCGCGCTTTTTAAGCGTACCGCAAGAAGCCTTGGTGTCGACCATGCAAGACAATCAGAAGTATTTCTGTTTGGTCGATAACCAGCAGCAACTTATGGCCAGGTTTATTACCGTTGCCAATATTGAGTCCTCTGCACCAGAAAAGATTATTGCTGGTAATGAAAAGGTAGTCCGTCCACGCTTAACCGATGCAGAGTTTTTCTTTAATCAAGACAAAAAAATCACCTTGGCGGAGCGTAATGAGCGCCTACGTAATGTGGTGTTCCAAGCGCAGCTAGGCTCGGTTTATCAAAAGGCCGAACGTGTTTCAGCCTTAGCAGCTGTTATTGCTACACAAATTGGTGGGAATGCAGAGCATGCACGCATCGCTGGCCTGTTCAGTAAATCCGACTTGGCTTCTGAGATGGTCAGTGAGTTCCCAGAGCTGCAAGGCATTGCTGGTTATCACTATGCTCGTCACGAAGGCCTAGCTGATGACATCGCCTTAGCTCTTAACGAGCAATATTTGCCGCGCTTTTCCGGTGACAATCTACCGACCACTAGCACCGGACAAGCCGTTGCTTTAGCCGATAAGCTAGACACCCTGACTGGTATTTTTGGTATTGGCCAGCCACCAACGGGCTCTAAAGACCCCTTTGCTTTACGCCGCGCCGCTCTCGGTGTGTTACGTATCTTGATTGATGGCGAATTAAACGTAGATCTGGCCAAGCTGGTTCGCAGTGCCTGTGAGCAACACGGTGCTGCACTATCTGTAAGCACCACAGCCGATGATGTCTTTGAGTTCTTACTGGGTCGTTATCGTGCCATGTATGAAGAGCA
>CAYYWS010000022.1:3206-17429 GCA_964473955.1 uncultured Paraperlucidibaca sp.
GCCGTGAGTCGCTTAGCTGCAGAGGTCATGCCTCTTTATGCTGCCGGCGACTACAATCAAGCCTTAACAAAGTTAGCTACCTTACGTGACCCCGTTGATGCATTTTTTGACAATGTCATGGTAATGGCCGACGACATGGCTGTACGCGGTAATCGATTACGCCTATTGTCATGGTTGCGTACCTTGTTTTTACGCGTGGCCGATATTTCACAACTCTCTTAAATACCCGTAGTTAGTGCTTAGACAGTTGTCTAATTTACCCATATGACGGGTCAAGAATGCATTCCTGCCAATGTACTCGTGGGTTTTATGGACTATAAAACCCGTGTTTTCCGCACCCAATGAAGGTGAATGATTATGCCTATGTACAAAGCACCACTCCGTGACGTTCGCTTTTTGCTGAACGAAGTATTTGATTACCCAGCACATTATGCTTCTTTACCTAATGGTGAAGACGCTACACCAGACGTGGTTGATGCCATTTTGGAAGAGTGCGGTAAGTTCTGTGAAGACGTGTTGTTCCCTCTGAACCAAACTGGCGACCAAGAAGGTTGTCACTTTGAAAACGGTGAAGTCACCACGCCTAAAGGCTTTAAAGAAGCTTATGACCAATATGTTGCCGGTGGCTGGCAGGGTCTGAACTATCCAGCCGAATTTGGTGGTCAAAACCTGCCAATGTCGATGGCATTGTTAAAAGCCGAAATGATTGGTACCGCTAACTGGTCATTTGGTATGTATCCTGGCCTGTCGATTGGCTGTATGAACACCATTCTGCTGCACGGAACAGAAGAGCAGAAAAATACCTACATGCCGCCATTAGTTGAAGGTACTTGGGCTGGCACTATGTGCTTAACCGAGCCACATTGCGGCACGGACTTAGGTCAGGTAAAAACAAAAGCTGAAGACAATGGTGATGGCAGTTACTCAGTAACTGGCACTAAGATCTTCATCTCTTCGGGCGACCATGACCTGACTGAAAACATCGTGCACATTGTGTTGGCACGCCTACCTGATGCGCCTGCTGGTACACGTGGTATCTCGTTGTTCATCATCCCCAAATTCCTTCCGAGTGCAGATGGTGGTGTTGGTGAGCGCAACGGCGTAAATGCTGGCAACATTGAACACAAAATGGGCATCAAAGCTTCGGCAACCTGCGTGATGAACTTTGATGGCGCTAAAGCATTCCTCATTGGCCCACCTAATAAAGGCCTTGAGTGCATGTTTACTTTCATGAACACCGCTCGTATCGGTACCTCAATTCAAGGTATTGGTGCTGCTGAAATTTCTTACCAAAACTCGTTGGTATACGCCAAAGAGCGTCGCTCCATGCGCGCCCTATCTGGCAAAAAAGAGCCTAATGCACCTGCCGATGCGCTGATTCACCACGGCGATGTACGCCGTATGCTGCTGACTCAGAAAGCGGTTGCTGAAGGCGGTCGTGCCATGTTGTATTACGCCACCAAAATGGCTGACCACATGGGTATTGCCATTACCAACGGTGACAAAGAATCCTACGATTACTGGGATGACAAACTGGGCTTCTTAACACCTATTTTGAAGGGTGTTTTGACTGAGTTAGGTCTCGAAGCGTCTAATTTAGGTATGCAAGTGTTTGGTGGCCACGGCTACATCAGCGAGCACGGCATGGAGCAATATGCTCGTGACGCGCGTATCGCCACGTTGTATGAAGGTACTACAGGTATTCAGGCGCTAGACTTGTTGGGTCGTAAGGTGTTGTTGACGACTAAAGGCAAGGCAGTACGCGACTTTACCGCCGAAATCGCTAAGTTCTGTCGTGATAACTTAGCCAACAAACAAATGCGTCCGTTTGTTTGGGAGCTGAGCAAAATCGTTACTCAGTGGAACTACCTGACTGTCCGTATCATGTTGCAAGCTCGCAAAGATCGTGACCTCGTGGGTACTGCTGCCAATGACTTCTTGATGTACTCTGGTTATGCCGTATTGGCTTACTTCTGGGCACAGATGGCTGCAGTGGCATTTGAAAAACTGGAAAAGGGCGGCAACGATGAGCCTGCGTTCTACCAGGCTAAAATTCAAACGGCTGAGTTCTACTTTGACCGTCTGTTACCACGAGCCAAAGCTCATGCTGACAGCATGTTGAAGCCAACCAAATCGCTTATGCAGATGGAGCCGGAACACTTCCACTTCCTCTAAGTATTTGGTGTTAAAAAAGGGCGCTACTGGCAACGGTAAGCGCCCTTTTTTTATGATTTAGGCCATAATCAAAACTAGCTGCAGCCACACTTTGGTTGTTTAAAGGGTTATTCGTTATGCCGCAATTGCCGCTACTTGCTCGCCTGCCCATGTTTGCCGCACTGATTGTATTGTTGTTCTTAAGCTTCAAAGTGTTACAGCCCTTCATTATTTCGGTTACTTGGGCCGCGATCTTAGTGTTTGTGAGCTGGCCCGTTTATCAGCGCTTATTAAGACTTCTAAAAGGACGCAGCAATATTGCTGCACTGTTGATGACTGTTGGGCTGTCCTTGATCACCTTAGGCCCTATCACTTGGTTGCTGCTTATCCTGCAAATGGAAGTGCGTGTAATTTTCAAAAGCCTAGCAGCATTAATTAGCCAAGATAGCTTTCAAGCACCCGACCTTATTACTCAATATTTTCCTTGGTTAGCGCAAGAAATGCAGCGGGTCTGGCAGCTATTGCATGATGAGCCTGATGCAATTCGTGAAAACCTACGTGAGAACTTTGGTATTGGCTTTGGCCAAATCGGCTTTTTAGCAGGTGAGGTTGGACGTAACTTAACTAAGCTATCCATGACTATTTTCACTGCTTTTTTCCTTTACCGTGATGGCGATAAAATCCTGCAGCAACTACGGCATGCGCTACGCCTAGTTAGCTCAGAATCTGGTGAGCGCTACTTAGCCGCTGCCGGTGGCATGACCCGCGCAGTCGTGTTTGGCATTGTGCTCACCGCATTAGCACAGGCAGTATTAGCAGGCATAGGCTACGCCGTGGCAGGAGCACCGAACCCCGTCTTCTTAACCGCGGTTACCTTTATTATTGCCTTAATTCCCTTTGGTACCCCGTTTGCTTGGGGTGCAGTCGCGTTATGGATGCTGGCTGACGGTCAAGTGCTAGCAGGTATTGGCCTAGCTATTTGGGGAGCGTTGGTGGTAAGCACCATCGACAATATTATTAGGCCCTTAGTCATTTCTAGCTCCACCCGTATTTCATTTTTGCTAGTGATGTTTGGGGTATTAGGTGGGCTTGCCGCTTTTGGCATGATTGGTCTATTTATTGGCCCTGTGATTTTAGCGGTACTGTCATCGCTCTGGCAGGAGTGGCTTAACACGCCTGCCGTAGAGGATGACAATAACTCCCAACCGAGGCCTTAGCAGCAGGGCGCCGCTGAGGACCCGCTCGCTGTGTCATAGGGCAACGCCTTGCCACAACCCTCAAAGATGCCGTAATGACGGCTAAAGTCGCCTATAAACTCAAAATGTGGCTGAAGCCGTGTGTCCTGCAGCATGCGCCATGTATTTCCACACACCGGAAACACTTTACCAGCCTGAATATGATGATGTTTATCCAACACAAATGTGTCTGGACTGCCCATGACCGTGCCTTTATAAATCACTGCCTGACCATAGTCTTCACAATCAGACTCTAGCTCTGGCAGCTTGAATAACCGATAAGTTGCTGAATAAAAGCGAATATTGCCGCACTTTTCACGCAGGCTTGGGTCAGTGATGTCAATCGGTTTGTCTTCCACCAATCGTGGATCAGTAAAACCATGGCGCTTAGCCATACTGATAAAGTCGTTCCAGTACAATGCACCACTTAAGCACTCACCATATAACAGTGGGTCAGCAACAAGTTCGTTCGGCACACGTCTATCAGCGTAAATATCAGAAAAGTACAGCTCTCCACCCGGCTTTAATAAACGATAGGCTTCTGCCAACACTGCGTCTTTATCGGGTGATAAGTTAATAACGCAGTTAGAGACAATCACATCAAAGCGCTCGTCCTCTAAGCCCAACTCATTTAAACGTTCAATATAACCGTGTTTAAAGCTGACATTGGCATAACCAAAGCGCTCGGCATGCCAGTCTAAGCTGGCATTAGCAACGGCTAATTGTTCTGCTGTCATGTCTACACCCAGCACATGGCCATGCTCACCAACCAACTGCGCTAACACATAAACGTCGCGCCCTGAGCCCGAGCCAAGATCTAACACTTGGCAACCGTTTAAGTCGCTAGGGCAGACCAAGCCACAGCCGTAATAACGCGTGAGCACATCATCATGAACGTTGGCCAGCAAAGGCTTCAGCCAGCTTGGCATGGCCGAAGCATCACAGCAGGCTGATGTTTTTAGGTCCGTGGTTGCTTGCAGCTGTTTGCCATAATAATCCTGAACTAGTTCATGCATGATTTTTTCCCGTTACAAACATAAAGATTGGTCGCTGACAAAGTAAGGCTGACTAAACCATGCCTCAGCGTTACTAGCCGTATTATCGGTGTCTGTAGCAATTGCTAAGCCTGCAACCATAGGCAGTTGGCCCGAAAACATCGTGCGGTAGTCTTTGGCTACATTGCGTGCTTGTCGTACCCATTTGCCTGCCTGCGCATTGCCGCTTTGTAACACCATTAATCGTGTGCGATCGGTATAGGCATTTGGCGCCACCGTACCGATGGGGTGTTTATTATCCCAAACGTAGTTAATGGCAGCGGTGGGGAGGTCTGCACCATAAAAGGTTTTGGCCAAGCGCACTTTGACACGGTCAGCAAATGGGATTTGGCTAACAGGCACATCAAACAAGACATAAACTCTTGCGGCATAGTCGTCACCAGCCTTGGTGTTTAGGTCTGAATTGCTTACCACGGCCTTAATCCGCCATGACCAACACAAGATGGGCGTGTTATTTAAGTCAACCTGCATGGGTTTAATCAAGCCCGCCATGCTGGACTTTGCAACTGCATGCACAATCCATTCGGCGTTTTCTTGCTGCAGACGATACTGCGTTGGGGCCACTTTTTGATTTGGTTGAAATAGCTGCCAACCCTTGGGTAAGCCATCATCACCCGGTGTAAATGCAAAGGCAGATGCACTAACCGCCATTATGAATAGTGAAATAGCGGCTTTCATTGCAACTCCTTAGTTGGTCTTGCAAAAGACAATGGCAAATGTACCAAGTCATCGGCTTCGTCAATATCGTTCAGGTAGTCACCTATTGCGTAACTAATACCTGCTTCACTTAACTCAGCGAGTGTCGTCGCCAAAAGCTCGGGTGTGCTCCAAGGCTTGTTCCTAAACACACAGGGCAGATTCTTATTGAGTGCTATTAATACATAACCACCATCCTGTGCTGGCTGCAAGTACACATCAACCTGATCCAATGCCTTTCTAGCCTGATGCATATGTCGTGTACTCAGTGCTGGGCAGTCTGTTCCGATAATGATGACGTGTGATGCTTTGGATAGGGCGTAGCTAGTCGCCGCCTGCATACGAGCGCCTAGATCGCCCTCAGTTTGTGCAATAAGGCCAGTACTGAAATGCCTAGCCAGCGATTCAAAATAACGATTAATTTGTGGTGCCACACATAAAACCGGCTGAATCCGAAAGTCCAGTTCATCGCTAAGTTTTTGCGCTTTGGCTAGCGTGTAGTGCAGCAGTTGCTCTGCCAATGCTGCGGCATAGTCATCGCCTAAGGTCGCACCTATCCGCGTTTTTGCCATTCCCGGCAGTGGCTGTTTAGCCATAATGACAAGGCAGCTGTCGTACATTAGCGATAGTCCTTAGCCAAATTTTCCGGCGACTCACCCAACCAATAACGCCATCGTAATCGCCACATCAAAAAAATTGTTGGCCACACACCACGGTTATCCCAGCGCCGCGCAGATGTCCTTACGCGGCTTCTAAAGCATATCGGTTTAACCATTAACTTAGCGCGCCGACAAATCTCAATGTCTTCCATCAAGGGCTGATCGGCAAAACCGTTTAATGCGTCAAACAAATCTCGTGAAAAAAATAATGCCTGATCACCTGTTGCGATACCGCTAAGCCGTGAACGCATATTTATCATGCTTGCCACTACTGGCAACCACTTAGACTGCCCAACCAGCTCAACATCAAACCGGCCCCATATCATGAGCTGTTGACGAATAGCACTCAATAATTCAAACGCATTTTGCGGAAGTAAGGTATCAGCATGAAGAAACAGTAACAGCTGACCCTTAGCCAGCGCAGCACCGGCATTCATTTGCCGTGCGCGTCCCGGCTCACTCTTAATGACAATATTGGCTTTTTCCTTAGCCAAAATTAGGGTGTTATCCGTGCTACCACCATCAACCACAATCAACTCATGACCCTGTTGCTGCCAATAGGAAAGTGAAGTCAATGTCTGGCTTATATGAGCAGCTTCGTTTTTAGTGGGGATGATGATGCTAATCATGTGTTCTAAGCCAATGCACCACCACAACTACTGCCGCTGCCAGCAGTGCAGCCATAACAATGGTCCGCAACATAAATGGGATTATTCGCAAAGTCTTGCTGTAATAAGTCCTGCAAGTGTAGGCGCTTGTGTGCGGCTGTAGACATTGGTACATCTAACTGTTGATTAAAATCACAGTCATATAACTCACCTTGCCAATCCACACTAATTAAAGAGCGACACATCACTTGGCTTAGGTTTGCCGCGGCAAAGTTATGCTTTAGCAACGTCATGTAATCATCAAACTGACCTTTAGAAATAAGCATGCTGCCAAAGCGTTTAATGGGCATGTTGGTGATGGTATAGAGCTGATCAAAGACAATGCCAAAGTGGGTTTTAAGCTCGTGTTTGTATTGCTGCTCTAAACTTTGTTGGTTTGGTGGAAGTGATGGGCCCTGTGGGTTGTACACCAAGCTCAGCTTTAAGCGCCCGTTGCCATAACCCAAGGCATTTAGTGCTTGTAAGCCAGCCACACTTTTGTCAAACACACCTTTACCACGTTGTTTATCAACATTATCAGCAGAATAGCAGGGCAGGGAGGCGACCACCTCGACCTCTTGTTCAGCCAAAAACTCAGCTAAACCTTCATAACCTGGCTCAAACAATATGGTTAAGTTGCAGCGATCAATAACATGTACACCAAGCTCTCTCGCTTTTGTTACCAGATACTTAAAGTGCGGGTTCATTTCAGGTGCACCCCCCGTTAAGTCTAGGGTGTGTATTTTTCGCGCCTTCAGTACATCGATAGCCATATCGACATGGGCTTTGCTCATAAGCTCCGTGCGCGTCGGCCCCGCATTAACATGGCAATGCACACAGCTCTGATTGCATAAATACCCCAGATTAATCTGCAAGGTATTAAGCTGCGCACGTTTAATCTGCGGAAAGTCGGTGTTTTCTAATAGTTTGAGTGTGGGCAACATGGGGCTTGATCCTGATACGTTCTATTCTGTTCTACCGTTTTAGACGCAAATAAACCAGTGAACGTTACAGTAGTCGTAAATTTATATCGGATCTGCCAAGATTTCCTCAATATAATTGGCTCGCTTCAAGCGCTGGAAACGCTCATGGGCTTCAGGATAAACACTGGTTGTCATGCTTAACCACTGTTTATATCGCCCGACAATGCCGCGCTCTTTGTCACCCATAGACTGAATCAGCTGTAATTGCGCCAACGCCACTTCATGCCAGCTTAAGCGCTGATGGGTTAACGACTTTAAGCTAGCCACAAGATCAGGCTGAGAAACCGCTGCACGACCAATCATAAAGCTATTGCAGCCACTTTCTAACTGGCACTGTTGCAAGCTTTCTTTTGAGTTGATATCGCCGTTTGCAATAATTTTCCAATCTGGATATTGCTGAACCACTTGCCCAATGGCTAACCAATCCACTGGCGGTCTGTAGCCTTGTGATTTTGTACGTGCATGAATCGTTAACCAACTTGCCCCAGCATCATGAATTGCGGCGGCATTAGCCAGAAGCTCTTCACTACTTGCTAGACCCAACCTAATTTTGGCACTCACAGTAATATGCTTTGGCACACTCTGGCGCACGCTTGAAACTATGCGATGTATTAACTCAGCATTGTTAAGTAATGCCGCACCACCGCCACTTTTGTTGACCGTTCGAGCAGGGCAGCCGAAGTTGAGGTCAATGGCAGGGGCGCCTAAATCAACTGCCTTTGCTGCGTTATCAGCCATCGCTGAGGGGTCGCTACCTAACAACTGTAAATGCACTGGTGTTCCGGTACTTGTTTTACCGTCAGTATTTATTTCTGGGCAATGTTTATGAAATACCGACGCAGGGTACAAATGATCGGTAACACGGAGAAACTCGCTGACACACCAGTCATATGGGCTTAATGCCGTCAAAATATTACGCATAAAAAAATCGGTTAATCCCTCCATGGGAGCTAACACTAGCTCGATGGAGGGATTAACCGCTTTGGTTTCACGTGGAACATCTAACACAGGGTATGTACTACGTTAAACGTCCAGGTTTGCAACAGACAACGCATTGCGCTCAATAAACTCACGACGAGGCTCAACAGCATCGCCCATCAGCGTAGTAAACATTTGATCCGCACCAATTGCATCTTCGATGGTAACTCGCAACATACGACGCGTTTCAGGATCCATTGTAGTTTCCCACAGTTGATCTGGGTTCATTTCTCCAAGGCCTTTATAACGCTGAATGCCAAGACCGCGCTTAGAATCATTCATTAGCCATGCATAAGCCGATTTGAAGTCATTAATAACAAATTCGCGCTCGCCACGTTTAATGCTTGCACCTGTACCTACTAAGCCGTCTAAAGCACGGGCTAAGCGATCAATTTGCTGATAGTCATTGCTTGCTAAGAAGTCACCACCAATGCGGTAGCTAAACGGTACGCCATGAGCAACCAACTCAATATTTATCTGATAACGGTTATGTTCGACATCTTCAATAACTTCAACTAAGAAGCGCTGACTTGCATCTGCAGCGCTGTCTAGGGCTTTTTGTAGTTTAACGACATAGTCGGCTACAGCTTGGCGCTCAGCTAAAGCTGCAACTGTAAGCGTTGGTAACGTCAACAGCTGATCTAACATGACCTCTGGATAACGACGGCACAATCTATTTTTAAGCTTAGTAAAACCACGATATTGATTAATCAGGTTTTCTAACGCCAAACCAGTAATTGCAGGCGCGTCCTCATTTACCTTTAGCTCCGAGCCATCAACAGCCAGTGCAGTTAGGTAAATTTCCATTGCTTCATCATCTTTAAGGTATTGTTCTTGCTTACCTTTTTTCACTTTATAAAGAGGGGGCTGAGCAATATAAATATAACCGCGATCAATCAACTCTGGCATTTGTCTGAAGAAGAACGTCAGCAACAGGGTACGAATGTGCGAACCATCAACGTCAGCGTCGGTCATGATGATAATTTTGTGATAACGCAGTTTGTCAGGGTTGTATTCTTCACGACCAATACCACAACCTAACGCTGTGATTAATGTGCCAACTTCTTGCGACGACAGCATTTTATCAAAGCGTGCTTTCTCAACGTTTAGAATTTTACCTTTCAAAGGCAGAATAGCTTGCATCTTACGATTGCGACCTTGCTTTGCCGAGCCGCCCGCAGAGTCACCCTCAACTAAATAAAGTTCAGACAAGGCAGGGTCTTTTTCTTGGCAGTCGGCCAATTTACCGGGCAAGCCAGCAATATCGAGAGCGCCTTTTCGACGTGTCATTTCACGCGCTTTTCGTGCTGCTTCACGTGCACGAGCGGCATCAATAATCTTGCCAACAATTAACTTTGCTTCTGAAGGCTGTTCCAACAAAAACTCTTGGAACTTTGCTGCCATCACAGACTCAACAACCGACTTCACTTCTGATGACACCAGCTTGTCTTTTGTTTGGCTGGAAAACTTAGGATCTGGCACCTTAACCGAAACAATAGCTGTTAAACCTTCGCGGGCATCATCACCCGTCGTTGCCACTTTTTCCTTTTTAAGAAAACCTTCGTTTTCCATATAGCTATTTAAGGTACGAGTTAACGCAGCGCGGAAGCCGGCGAGGTGAGTACCACCATCACGCTGAGGAATATTATTGGTGAAGCAATAAATATTCTCTTGGTAACTATCATTCCACTGCAGCGCCACTTCAACACCAATGCCGTTATCCCCTTGTGCATCGAAGTGGAATACGCGGTTTAAAGGTGTTTTATTAGTATTTAAGTAGTCTACAAATGCGCCAAGACCACCTTCATATTGGAAAATTTCTTGCTGATCGGTGCGCTCATCACTTAACACAATACGCACACCAGAGTTCAGGAATGACAGCTCACGTAAACGCTTAGCCAGAATATCAAAACTAAAATGAATGTTGCTGAAGGTCTCTGCACTGGGGTGGAAACGAATAGCCGTACCACGCGCTTCAGTAATTCCAACTTCAGCGATTGGGGCATCAGGCACGCCATGGGTATAGGTTTGCTCATAAACCTTACCTGCACGACGAATTGTTAACTCAAGCTTGGTCGACAGGGCATTAACAACGGAAACACCTACACCATGCAAACCACCGGAGACTTTATAACTGTTGTCATCGAATTTACCGCCTGCGTGCAAAACCGTCATAATGACTTCAGCTGCAGAGATTCCTTCTTCTTTATGAATGTCGACAGGAATACCACGGCCGTTATCCGTTACTGTCACGGACTCATCAGCATGAATAATGACGTTGACTTCAGTACAGTGGCCAGCCAGCGCTTCATCGATGGCATTATCAACAACCTCGAACACCATATGGTGCAAACCAGTGCCATCATCGGTATCACCAATGTACATGCCGGGGCGCTTACGAACCGCATCAAGGCCCTTAAGGACTTTAATATTACTGGAGTCGTAGTCCGTATTTTGTTCTGTCATTATTTGCTCCTAAGCCCTTTTTACGGCCTCAGTGACATTAGATATGTCACCATGTTCCACGTGAAACCTATGAATGGGCACATCGCCCCATAGACTCGATAACTGATTTAATTCAATTGCTGTGGCAAAAACCTGAACACCTAAAGAGGAAATCCAATCGCACACACGCTGCCGCGCCAACCCATCCAACTCTGATGCAATATCATCTAACAACAATACAGGGCGAACTCCATATTGATTAATCAATAGCTCAACCACCGATAACTTCATAGCACACACGGCCAACTTCTGCTGCCCGCGCGATAGCCGTTCTTCACAAGAAAGAGAACCAACACGCACTCTAACATCCGCACGCTGTGGACCTATCTGAGTAAAACCGCGCTCATTATCTTTTTCTCGCGCCGAACGAAGCAAATCAACAAAATTTGCCTCTTCATCCCAGCCTGTGGACAAATGCATAGTTATGTTTTCATCTGGCAAAAGACGATTTACTGCCTGATCAAAAAACAACTTCCACTGATTAAAAAATTGATGCCTGTACTCAGTTAGTGGCTGCGCAAGTGCAGCCATATTGGCTTCCCAGTAATCTAATTCAATGCTTGATATTTTAGCACTTTTTAACAATGAGTTCCGTTGTAATAACGCATGACGATACTGCTGCCATAAGTGCAAAAAACCATGTTCCACGTGGAACACTCCCCAGTCTAATAATTGACGGCGAGGCTCTGAAGGTCCAGAGAGCATTTCAAGTGTGGAGGGATCAAAGAGCTGCAACGGAAGTACTTTAGCTAACTCACCACGGCGTACCGTGCGGTCTCTATCAATTTGAGTAATGGATTCGCCCGAAAGGGTCTTCTGAATACCAATCGTCGTACCACAAGTTAATTTGGCAAAAACAATAGCGCTTTCGCTATTGTCTTGAATAAGTCGCCTAGATCGCTGTGTTCTGAAAGATCGGCCAAGACTTAGCAAATGAACGGCTTCAAGCACCGTAGTTTTGCCAGATGCGTTTTCGCCATAAAACAAATTGATATGCGGTGAAGGTGAAAAACTGGCCTTAGTAATATTTCTAAGGCCAGTTATTTCAATCTGAGAAAGAATAGACAAAGACTACAAGCGCATCGGCATCACAACATAAAGCGCATCGGCTTGTTCATCATCATTGTCTCGAACCAATGCCGAACTATTGCCGTCACTCAAAATAACCCGCGTGTAAGCACCGCTGAGCACATTCAATACATCCAGCACGTAACCTACGTTAAAGCCAATTTCTAAGGTAGTGCCGCCAAACTCAACTTGTAGCTCTTCTTCAGCTTCTTCTTGATCTGGGTTAGTAGCAACAATTTTTAAATGTTGTTCATTTAAGTGCAGTCGAACACCACGGAATTTTTCGTTGCATAAAATAGCAGCGCGTTGCAATGCAGATTTAAGCTCTTCACGACCTGCAACAAGAGTTCGATCGCCGCCTTTCGGCAACACGCGTTCGTAGTCTGGGAAACGACCATCAATCAATTTTGAGGTAAACGTCAGGCTACCAACGCTAACTCGCAAATGGTTAGAACCTAAGGTTAAGGTCACTTCACCATCTTCGTCTGACAGCAAACGAGACAACTCTTGAATGCCTTTACGTGGAACAATAATTTGCAATTTTTCATTTAGCTGGGCATCAACACTGGCATCACACATGGCCAAACGATGGCCATCTGTTGCCACTACACGTAAGCAGCCGGTACTTAACTCAAACAACATACCATTCAAATAATAACGAACATCTTGCTGCGCCATTGCAAAAGATGTCTTATCAATCAAACGCTTAAGTACTTTTTGGGGCAGTGTTAAAGAGAATGCTCCTGCCAATGTTTCTTCTAAATTAGGAAAGTCATTTGCCGGCAAGGTCGATAAGGTAAAACGGCTTTTGCCCGAACGTAACACCATGCGCTGACCATCAAGACTCAGCTCGACATCCGCAGTAGAAGGAAGTGCACGACAAATATCAACAAGCTTGCGGCAGGGTAGTGTGATACGACCATCAGAATAATCACCGGCCAGCGCTTGTTTTGCTACTAGCTCCACTTCTAAGTCGGTACCGGTCAACGCTAATTGACCTTTATCTACAACCATCAGCACATTTGATAACACTTGCAGCGTTTGTCGTTTTTCAACAACACCAGCAACTTGTTGCAACGGTTTTAACAACTGATCACGCGTCATGGACACTTTCATTATTTCGCTTCCCCGAGCTTACATCTGCAATATACGCAGCAAGTTTTTAAAGTCTTCTTCTATATGTGTATCACTAGCACGCAGGCTAGCAACCTTTTCACAAGCATGAATTACGGTACTGTGATCTCGGCCATCAAACGCCAAACCGATCTCTGGATAACTATTGCCAGTCAACTCACGAGCTAACGCCATGGCAACCTGGCGCGGCCTAGCAAATGAACGATTACGCTTCTTGCCAGTTAATTCCCTCAGCGGAATATGATAATACTCGGCAACCACTCGCTGAATATTATCGATATTAAACTGTCTTGCACGAACTAGTAGCACATCACGCAAGGCTTCTTTCACCAGCTCTAGACTCACTGGCATACCTTTAAAGCGAGCAGTTGCAATGACCTTATTTAGGGCACCCTCAAGTTCACGCACGTTACCTTGAACATGTTCAGCAATGAATTGAGCTGACTCTAATGGAACATCAATGCCTGCTGAAAGCGATTTTTTCAACAAAATAGCAACACGAGTTTCTTTATCCGGTGGATCAACCTGAATTGATAAGCCCCACGAAAATCGCGACTTCAAGCGATCATCCATCCCATTGATTTCTCTAGGAATTTTATCGGATGTCATGATAATTTGGCGAGAACCTTCAAGCAGCGTATTGAAGGTATGGAAAAACTCATCTTGTGTACTTTCTTTGTTGGCAAAAAACTGAATGTCATCAATCAACAAAGCATCTAGTGAACGATATAAACGCTTAAAATCCGTCATCATGTTGCGCTGCAATGCGGTAATAAAATCACCGACAAAACGTTCAGACGTTAAATACATCACACGAGCATGTGCATTTCGGCTAAGAATCTCATTGCCGACTGCATGCATCAAATGCGTCTTACCTAAGCCAGTTGGGCCATAAATGAACAATGGATTGCTATGACTAGCACCAGGATTGTCTGCTGCCTGTAAACAACCAGCATGAGCAAGTTGAGCACCTTTACCGGGAACAAAGTTTTCGAATGTAAACAATGGGTTGAGGCTAGATGGCGGCTTTGCAATAACCTCTTTTTCATAGTTTTTTGGACTAACCGAACGTGACTTTAAAACAGCCGGTTTGTTTTCAATAACACTTT
>CAYYWS010000023.1:0-15152 GCA_964473955.1 uncultured Paraperlucidibaca sp.
ATGTTGTGCAAAAAGACATCAAAATGGTGCCTTACAAAATTGTTGCCGCTGAAAATGGCGATGCTTGGGTTGAAGTAAAAGGCGACAAAAAAGCGCCACCACAAATTTCAGCTGAAGTGCTGAAGAAAATGAAAAAGACCGCCGAAGACTATTTGGGCGAGCCGGTGACAGAAGCTGTCATTACCGTGCCTGCTTACTTCAACGACAGTCAGCGCCAAGCCACCAAAGATGCTGGTCGCATTGCCGGTTTAGACGTTAAGCGCATCATCAACGAACCAACCGCTGCTGCGTTGGCATTCGGTATGGACAAGAAAGAAGGCGATCGTAAGATTGCTGTTTATGACTTGGGTGGCGGTACTTTCGACGTATCGATCATCGAAATTGCTGAAGTTGATGGCGAACACCAATTTGAAGTGTTGTCGACCAATGGCGACACCTTCTTGGGTGGTGAAGACTTTGACTTGCGCTTGATTGATTACTTGGCGGATGAGTTCAAGAAAGACTCAGGCATTGATCTGCACAACGACCCATTGGCACTGCAGCGTTTAAAAGAAGCTGCTGAAAAAGCCAAAATTGAGCTGTCAACGGCAACCCAAACCGAAGTTAACTTGCCCTACATCACAGCCGATGCCACTGGTCCTAAGCACTTAAATGTGAAAGTGACACGTGCCAAGTTGGAGTCGTTGGTTGAAGATTTGGTTAATCGCACCATTGAGCCTTGCCGTGTGGCGTTGGCCGATGCTGGTTTGAAAATAAGTGATATTGGCGACGTTATTATGGTTGGCGGTCAGACCCGTATGCCATTAGTGCTAGAGCGCGTGAAGGCTTTCTTTGGTCAAGACCCTCGCCGCGACGTTAACCCAGATGAAGCAGTCGCAATTGGTGCAGCTTACCAAGGTGCGGTGTTGTCTGGTGACGTGAAGGACGTGTTGCTGCTGGATGTAACGCCACTAAGCCTAGGCATTGAAACCATGGGCGGCGTGATGACTGTGTTGATTGAGAAAAACACAACCATCCCAACCAAGAAGCAGCAAGTATTCTCGACTGCAGACGACAATCAGCCAGCCGTGACGATTCATGTGCTGCAGGGTGAGCGTAAACAAGCGGCACAAAACAAGTCTTTGGGTCGTTTTGATTTGGCTGATATTCCGCCAGCACCACGTGGCATGCCACAAATTGAAGTGACCTTTGATATTGATGCCAACGGTATTTTGCATGTCGGCGCTAAGGACAAGGCCACCGGTAAAGAGCAGAGCATTATCATTAAGGCTAACTCTGGCTTAAGCGATGATGAAATTGCACAAATGGTGCGTGATGCTGAAGCCAACGCGGAAGAAGATCAGAAGTTTGCTGACCTGGTCGAAGCGCGTAACCAAGCTGATCAGTTAGTGCATAGCACACGTAAAATGCTGAAAGACTTAGGCGAAAAAGTAACTGATGAAGAGAAGTCAGCGATTGAAGCCGAAGTGGTTAAAGTGGAAGAGGCGGTTAAGTCTGGTGATAAAGAACAGATTAACGCAGCGACTGAAGCATTAAGCCAAGCTTCTATGCCATTAATGCAAAAGCTCTATGCTGACCAAGGTGCTGCTGCCGGTGCCGAGCCAACGGACGCCGCTGCTGAACCTAAGCAAGATGACGGTGCAGTTGAAGCTGAGTTTGAAGAAGTTAAAGACGACAAGAAATAAGTCGTTGTTGCACTGAAACTTACATAAGCGCGGGGACTTCCCCGCGTTTGTGTCTCAACAGATTGTGTAAAAGGGCTAGCCGGCCCGAGGTGAAAACATGGCCAAGCGTGACTATTACGAAGTACTGGGTGTGACCAAAAATGCCAGCGCGGATGAGCTGAAAAAGGCCTATCGTCGTTTGGCAATGAAACATCACCCTGACCGTAACCCAGACGATAAAAGCGCTGAAGAGAAGTTCAAAGAAGCTAATGAAGCTTACGAAGTGCTGTCTGATGAAGACAAGCGCGCAGCCTATGATCGTTATGGACACGCCGGTGTTGATCCCAATATGGGTGGCGGCGCAGGTGCAGGTGGCGCAGGCTTTGGCGATATTTTTGGCGACGTCTTTGGTGATATTTTTGGTGGCGGTGGTCGTGGTGGTCAGCGCTCCAATCGTGGTGCCGACTTGGGCTACACCTTAGAGCTTGATTTAGAAGAAGCCGTGCGTGGCACAAAAGTGAAGATTCGTGTGCCAACACTGGTTGAATGTGAAGTCTGTGATGGCACAGGCGCTAAAAAAGGCACCTCTGTTAAGCAGTGCGGCACCTGTAATGGCTCAGGCCAAGTGCGTGTTCAGCAAGGCTTTTTTGTCATGTCACAAACCTGCCCAACTTGTCATGGTCGTGGCAAAGTCATTCCTGATCCATGCCGTAGCTGTCATGGTGAAGGCCGTGTACGTAAGCAAAAAACACTGGAAGTTAAAATTCCGGCGGGTGTCGATACCGGTGACCGTATTCGCTTAAGTGGTGAAGGTGAAGCGGGTGCTGCTGGCGGACCAGCAGGTGATTTGTATGTACAGGTGTCAGTGCGTGATCACCGCATTTTCCGTCGTGATGGTGCTGATTTGTATTGTGAAGTACCGATTGATTTTGTTGATGCAGCCTTGGGTGGCGAGCTGGAAGTGCCAACATTAGACGGTCGCGTGAAGTTGCGTATTCCAGAAGGCACACAAACCGGCAAGCTGTTCCGTCTGCGTGGCAAGGGTGTGAAGCCAATTCGCTCGCATGGCCCTGGTGATATGTTGTGTCGCGTCATTGTCGAAACACCGGTGCATTTAAATGACCAGCAAAAAGACTTGCTGCGTGAGTTTAAAACAGCGGGGAATGGTGAAGAGAGTCGCCAATCGCCACAAAAAGAGTCATTCTTTTCGGCAGTGAAAAAGTTTTTTGACGAGATGACCAAATGATTCGAGTTGCAGTGTGTGGCGCCGCTGGGCGCATGGGGCGAGCATTAGTCGCAGCAGTACAAGCGCAAGACGGCGTGACATTAGCGGCGGCAACAGAGTATCCGCAGTCGCCAGCACTGGGCGCAGATGCTGGCGAGTTGGCTGGTATTGGTAAGCTGGGTGTTGCTATTAGCCCATCGTTGGCCGACGTGATTGCCGATGTTGATGTCGTTATCGACTTCAGCACACCGGCCGCAACCGTGGCCCATGCTCAGCTTTGCCAAGCCAATGGCGTGGCGATTGTCATTGGCACTACCGGTTTTTCTGATGCCGATCAGCAGGCCTTAAATGCCACAGCCCAGCAAGTGCCTTTGGTGTGCTCTGGCAATTATTCTGTTGGTGTTAATGTCACTCTGAAGTTATTAGCGCTGGCCGCGAAAACCTTCGGTGATACCGTGGATATTGATGTGCTGGAAGCGCATCACCGGCACAAAGTGGATGCGCCATCAGGTACTGCTTTGATGATGGGGCAGGCGGTGGCAGACGCGTTGGGTCGTGACCTGAAAGAAGATGCTGTGTATGCCCGCGAAGGCCATACTGGCCCGCGTGATCGTCGTAGTATCGGTTTTCAAACCTTGCGCGGTGGCGATACCGTCGGTGATCACACGGTATTTTTCTTTGGCGAAGGCGAGCGAGTGGAAGTGCGTCATGTTGCTACTAACCGCGCTAACTTCGCTAATGGTGCTGTGCGAGCGGCTGCTTGGGCGGTTTCACGCCCCGCGGGTCGTTACGATATGCAGGATGTGCTTGGCCTGAAGTAGTCATCAAGCACACAGATTAAGCAAAGACTTTGCCAGAACTGCGGAGTCTGTTGGACAGCCGCGCTGCAAGTGCGTAAAATCACCCCTCAAATCGCGCCTGTGTGCACTGTAACTGGCTATATGCCAGCTAGAGCGAGAAGGAGTCTCTCTTCCTCGCTTTTTTTGCGCGCACGTCCTGCTCATCTTGTTATTGGAGGTCGGTTTGAGCCAGCCCGCCATTCTTGTGCTCGAAGACGGTAGCGTCTTCCGTGGTCGCTCCATCGGTTTTGATGGACAAAGCAGCGGTGAGGTCGTTTTTAATACGGCCATGACCGGTTATCAGGAAATTCTCACCGACCCTTCATATTGTCAGCAGATGGTTACCTTAACTTATCCGCATATTGGCAATACCGGTACCAACCCCGAAGATGTTGAGTCGACAAAAGTGTGGGCGGCCGGCCTGATCATTCGTGACTTGCCATTATTAGCCAGTAACTGGCGCATGACCGAAACGCTGCCTGAGTATTTGGTGCGCAACCAAGTAGTTGCCATTGCTGACATTGATACCCGTCGATTGACACGAATTCTGCGCGAAAAAGGCGCTCAAAACGGTACTATTTTCGCCGGTGCTGCTGCCATCGCTGCCTCAGCAGAAGCTGATGCACTCGCTGCGGCACGTGCTTTCCCCGGCTTAAAAGGTGCAGACCTGGCCAAAGTGGTTAGCGTCAGCGAGAGTTATGCTTGGACTGAAGGCAGCTGGGGCTTAAGCACCGGTTATGTCACACCTTCGGCGACACCAGACTTCCATGTAGTGGCCTACGACTTTGGCGTTAAACACAATATTTTGCGTCTATTAGCTGATCGTGGCTGCAAAATCACGGTGGTGCCTGCGCAGACACCAGCGGCTGATGTGCTGGCACTGAATCCAGATGGCGTTTTCTTGTCTAACGGACCAGGCGACCCTGCACCTTGCGACTACGCCATTGCGGCAATTCGTGAAATATTAAATACAGATATCCCGATTTTTGGTATTTGCTTGGGTCACCAATTGCTGGCTCTCGCCTCTGGCGCGCAGACCCTGAAAATGAAATTTGGTCATCATGGTGCTAACCACCCAGTGCAAGACACTGACACTGGTCGTGTCATGATCACCAGTCAAAACCATGGTTTTGCGGTTGACGAAGCATCCTTGCCAAACACCTTGCGTGTTACTCACAAGTCATTATTTGACGGCTCGTTGCAGGGTATTCACCGTACTGACAAGCCGGCGTTCAGCTTCCAGGGGCACCCTGAAGCCAGTCCCGGTCCAAATGATGCTCAGCCATTATTCGACCACTTCATTGAATTGATGCAGGCCCGGAAATAAGACATGCCAAAGCGTACTGATATTCAAAGCATTCTCATCATTGGCGCTGGCCCAATTGTTATTGGTCAGGCCTGTGAATTCGACTATTCCGGCGCACAAGCCTGTAAGGCACTGCGTGAAGAAGGTTACCGTGTCATTTTGGTGAACTCTAACCCAGCCACCATCATGACTGACCCGTCGATGGCGGACTCGACCTATATCGAGCCGATCACATGGCAAACCGTGGCGCAAATTATTGAGAAAGAGCGCCCAGATGCACTGCTGCCTACCATGGGTGGTCAAACCGCACTGAACTGCGCGCTTGAGCTCGACAAGCAAGGTGTATTAGAGAAGTTTGGCGTTGAGCTAATCGGTGCGTCCAAAGATGCCATTCGCATGGCCGAAGATCGCCGCCTGTTTGACCAAGCAATGCGTCGTATTGGCTTAGAGTGTCCACGTGCTGGTGTTGCGCACAATATGGAAGAAGCGTTTGCGTTATTAGAGCAAACCGGCTTCCCATCCATTATCCGTCCCTCATTTACCATGGGTGGCTCCGGTGGTGGTATTGCATACAACCGCGAAGAGTTCATTGAAATTTGTGAGCGGGGCTTAGACCTGTCGCCAACACGCGAGTTGTTGATTGATGAGTCGCTGATTGGTTGGAAAGAATATGAGATGGAAGTTGTTCGTGACAAAAACGACAACTGTATCATCGTCTGCGCCATTGAAAACTTTGATGCCATGGGTGTGCATACCGGTGACTCAATCACCGTAGCACCTGCGCAAACACTGACTGACAAAGAATACCAATTGATGCGTGACGCCTCGTGCGCTGTGCTACGTGAAATTGGCGTAGAAACGGGCGGCTCAAACGTACAGTTTGGCATTAGTCCGACTGATGGCCGCATGGTGGTCATTGAGATGAACCCGCGGGTATCACGTTCATCCGCGCTGGCGTCAAAAGCAACGGGTTTCCCAATTGCAAAAGTTGCGGCCAAGTTGGCAGTTGGTTACACCTTAGATGAGCTCAAAAACGATATTACTGGTGGTCGTACGCCGGCATCGTTTGAGCCATCCATTGATTATGTGGTAACCAAGATTCCACGCTTCAATTTTGAAAAGTTTGCCCAAGCTGAGCCTCGCTTAACCACGCAGATGAAGTCTGTAGGTGAGGTGATGGCCATCGGCCGTACTTTCCAAGAGTCATTGCAAAAAGCCTTGCGTGGTTTGGAAGTAGGTGTTGATGGTTTTACGCCTAAGTTAGATATGAGCCTGTCCGATCCAGAAGGCAAGCTACGTAATGAGTTGTCTAACCCCGGTCCAGACCGCATTTGGTATATCGGTGATGCCTTCCGTATGGGGCTCTCAGTTGACGAAATTTATCGCCTGTCCGGTGTTGATCCTTGGTTCTTGGTGCAAATCGAAGACATTATTAAGTCAGAAACTGAGGTGGCACGTTTAGGTTTTGCTGGCTTAGATCACAGCACCATGTGGGGCTTAAAGCGTAAAGGTTTTGCTGATAGTCGTTTGGCTACACTCATTGGTGTGTCTGAAAAAGAGCTGCGTAAGCGTCGTTGGGACCTAGGCATTAATCCAGTCTACAAGCGTGTTGATACCTGTGCCGCTGAGTTTGCCACTAGCACTGCCTATATGTACTCAACCTATGAGGAAGAGTGCGAAGCCAATCCAAGTAACCGTGACAAGATCATGGTGTTGGGCGGCGGTCCAAACCGTATTGGTCAGGGTATTGAGTTTGACTACTGCTGTGTACACGCCGCTTTGGCGATGCGTGAAGATGGTTATGAAACCATCATGGTTAACTGTAACCCTGAAACCGTATCAACTGACTACGACACCTCTGACCGCTTGTTCTTTGAGCCGGTAACACTGGAAGACGTGTTGGAGATTGCGCGTTTAGAAAAGCCTAAAGGCGTGATCGTTCAGTACGGTGGTCAAACCCCACTAAAATTGGCCCGTGCTTTAGAGGCGGCTGGTGTGCCTATTATTGGCACTTCGCCAGACGCTATCGACCGCGCTGAAGATCGTGAACGCTTCCAGCAAATGGTTGAGCGCTTAAAGCTGTTGCAGCCGCCAAATCGTTTGGCGCGCTCAACTGAAGAAGGTCTGCGTTTAGCATCAGAAGTTGGTTATCCCTTAGTGGTACGCCCAAGTTATGTGCTGGGTGGCCGCGCCATGGAAATTGTCTTTAATGACACTGAACTTGCACGTTACTTGCGTGATGCTGTTTCTGCATCAAACGAGTCGCCAGTATTGTTAGATCGTTTCTTAGATGATGCCATTGAAGTAGATGTCGACTGCGTTAGTGACGGCAAAGACGTCGTGATCGGCGGCATCATGCAGCATATTGAGCAAGCAGGTATTCACTCCGGTGACTCCGCTTGTTCGTTACCACCGTATAACCTGTCTGCTGAGCTACAAGATGTGATGCGTGACCAAACCATTCGCATGGCGCGTGAGCTGGGTGTGGTTGGTTTGATGAACGTGCAGTTTGCGGTTAAAGGTAGCGATGTTTATGTGCTAGAGGTGAATCCTCGAGCATCACGTACAGTGCCGTTTGTATCGAAGTGCATTGGTGTGTCACTCGCAAAAGTTGCCGCCCGTTGCATGGCTGGTATCAGCTTGGCCCAACAAGGTTTTGTGTCGGAAATCGTACCGAACTACTACAGCGTGAAAGAAGCGGTATTCCCGTTTGCTAAGTTTCCAGGTGTAGACCCAATCCTTGGTCCAGAAATGAAGTCCACGGGTGAGGTGATGGGTTCTGGCGCAACATTTGCTGAAGCCTTCCATAAAGCAGTGCTGGGCTCCAACGAACAACTACCGAAAGGTGG
Source organism: uncultured Paraperlucidibaca sp. (assembly GCA_964473955.1). Lineage (GTDB taxonomy): Bacteria > Pseudomonadota > Gammaproteobacteria > Pseudomonadales > Moraxellaceae > Perlucidibaca. Next base: position 7,884 of record CAYYWS010000023.1, read on the forward strand.
TCGAGTGTTTTTGTCTGTGCGTGAGTCTGATAAGGTTCATGTGTCGTCAGTGGCTAAGGACTTATCAGATCTTGGCTTTAAGCTGGTGGCAACCAGTGGTACACAGCGTGTACTGGCCGCGGCTGGCATTGCTTGTGAGCGTGTAAACAAAGTGAACGAAGGTCGTCCACACATTGTTGATATGCTCAAAAATGGTGATATCAGCCTGATTATCAACACCACTGAAGGCAAGCAAGCACAGCAAGATTCGTTCTCGATTCGTCGTAGTGCGCTACAGGGCAAAGTTTATTACACCACCACACTCAGTGGTGCAGAAGCCGTTTGCTTAGCGCTACAGTCGAAAGATGCCTTGACTGTGCGTCGCCTTCAGGACTTGCACGAAGGGATGGCGTGAAATGCAACGATATCCAATGACAGTTCAGGGTGCAGCAGCTCTGCAAGAAGAGTTAACGCGCTTAAAAACGATTGATCGCCCGGCCGTTACTGCGGCGATTGCAGAGGCGCGTGCGCACGGCGATTTAAAAGAGAATGCTGAATATCATGCAGCGCGTGAGCAGCAGGGTTTTATTGAAGGGCGGATTCAGGATATCGAAGGCAAGTTATCTAATGCACAGGTCATCGATATTTCGAAAGTGCCGCACACTGGCAAGGTGATTTTTGGGTCAACGGTCGAGATTGAGCATATCGAAACCGAAGAAGTGAAAACCTACCAAATTGTTGGTGATGATGAAGCCGACTTTAAAATTGGCAAAATTTCGGTGAACTCGCCAATTGCCCGTGGCCTGATTGGTAAAGAAGAAGGTGACGAAGCCGTGATTGAAACCCCCGGTGGCCTCGTCACTTACGAAATCATTTCGGTTTCTTATCAGTAGTAAGCATTTTCATTGCAAAGTCTGCAGCATCTTTAAACGGCTCTAAAACGATATCGGCCCCAGCTTCTTTAAGCTGGGTGACCGTGTCTTCATGCTGACTATGTACCACTACGCGGCCATTAAAGTGCTGTTCACTCAGCGCATGCATCAGCGCCAAACGGCTGTCGTTGTGAGTGATGCCATGTTGGTGGTCTGGCAGTAGTGCTATTACTTGGCTGGCTTGGCTCAGGGGTAGGCTGGCAATAAACTCTGGGTCCATCGCATCACCATAACGCGCATCTAGGCCAAGCTGCTGCCAGCGTTTGACGGCGCTGGGGTCAAAATCCACCCCTAAAATTCGTTCTCCGTTAGCATGTAAGCGCTTTGCTAAGCTAGTGCCATAACGGCCCAAGCCAAACAAAATAGTGTCGTACTTGTCGTCATCTAAAGGGGTATGAGTTTCTTGTTCGCGCCACGGAATCTTGCGCTCAAACACCGCAAGGAAGGGTTCGAATATTGGGTATATTTTCTGCGAGTAGGTGATCATATAGGTCGAGGCGGCAATCGTGATCAGGCCGACCAAGGTCACAAGCCCCATCACTTCTTGACTGATATGGCCCAAAGTGACGCCCATGGCGGCAAAAATTAACGAGAACTCACTGATTTGAGCCACCGTGAGTCCTGCCATAAAGCCAGTACGACGGCGATAACCCATGATGCCCATGATGATGAGTACGATGAGCGGGTTGCCAATCAACACGAAGGCAGAGAAGGCCATGGCTGGAGCGATATCACTGCTTAAGTGAGATAAATCTAAGTGCGTGCCTAGCGCAATAAAGAAGAACAGTAGCAAGAAGTCACGCAGTGGCGCTAAGCGTGCAGCGATAGCATCGCGGAATGGGGTTGAGGCAAGTGCCACACCGGCCAATAGGCCGCCTAGTTCTTTGCCAAAACCTAAGGTTTCGCCTGCCGCGGCAAGTAATACCGCCAGTGCAATCGCAAAACAAATCAGTAGCTCAGGTGAGGCGGCCAGGCGCTGTGTTAAGGGCGAGGCAAGATAGCGAATAAACAACAAAACAAGGCCGATTAGCACAAGCCCAGATAGCAAAACCTGCATCACTGTCATGCCATCATCACCAGTTTCGCGGGCGCCCACGCCAATCGCCGACAGACTGATCATGGCCAACACCACCACAATGTCCTGCACAACCAAAAAGCCCAGTGCGATGCGGCCGTGAAGTGAATCAATTTCGCGCTTATCAGACAGCAGTTTGACAATAATGATGGTGCTGGAAAATGTCAGCGCAATCCCGATATATAAGCTGGTGAGGTGGCTAAAGCCCAGCCCAAGACCAATTAGGTAACCAAAAACTGCGGTAAATAAGACTTGTCCAAGCCCTGTTAATAGCGAGACTGTGCCAAGCTTACGGACTAGTTGAAGATCGAGCTTGATACCGACTAAAAACAACAGCAGGGCTATCCCTAACTCAGACAATAAGTTGATGTGCTCGGTGGCGTTCACCATATTGAGTGCGGATGGCCCTGCTAAAATGCCCACCGCAATGAAGCTGACAATTAGGGGCTGCTTGAGTAATAGGCCAAGAAACCCAATGCCGGCAGCAAGCACAAGTAAAAGGGCGACTTCATGAAATACAGATGTGCTCAAAATTTCATACATGGTGTGGGCGACTTATCTCTTAATGACCGAGTAAGCTTACCAATAAGGTTGCCATAGTTCTGTTATTTTTGGTGTTTAGGGCTGCTGCTAACGGGAGGGGTAAATGTTAATTCAGGACGTGATGACACCCGTTCCAGTAACAGTGTCTCCAGATGATGATCTGGCGTTAGTGAAACGCTTGTTTGAGCGCCATCATTTTCATCATTTGTTGGTGGTGGAGCAGGGACGCTTGGTAGGCATCTTGTCTGACCGAGACTTGTTAAAAGCAATTAGCCCGCATATTGGTACCATTAACGAAACCAATCGTGATTTAGCGACGCTAAATAAACGTGTCCACCAAGTGATGGGCCATCACCCGATCACCATAACAACTCATGCTAGTTTGCATGATGCTGTTGAGCTGCTGGTGCAGCGTAATATTTCATGCTTGCCCGTTCTGCATGATGATCAAAGAATAGCGGGTATTGTTAGTTGGCGTGACGTACTTGGTGCGCTAGACCAACTAACAAATCAATAAAATGGAGTGCAATAGATGAAATTAACCAGCCAAACATTGGTTGCTGATACCAGAATTCCTGTTGAGCATGCCATGGGTGTGGCAGGGCCTTCAGGCCCGGTGCCCGGTGCCAACATCAGTCCACAGCTCAGTTGGCATGACTTTCCCGCAGAGACAAAGTCATTTGTGCTCATTTGCCACGACCCAGATGTGCCCTCGCGTGCAGATGATGTCAACCAAGCTGATCGTGTAGTGCCTTATGATTTGCCACGTGTGGACTTTTATCATTGGGTTTTAGTGGATATTCCTCTGTCTGTAACGTCATTGGCTCAGGGCGAGGATGGCGAGGGCATCACGCCAAAGGGCAAAGCACCGGGCGCCACCAAAATTGGCGTACGTGGTATTAATGACTACACCAGTTGGTTTGCGAGTGATGCTGATATGGCTGGCAATTATGGCGGTTATGACGGTCCGTGGCCGCCATTTAACGATGAGCGCCTTCATCATTACCATTTCACAATTTATGCCTTATCTGTTGCTAGTTTGTCGTTACCGTCGTTGTTTGATGGTCGACAGGTCATGGCGGCAATGGCAGGCAAAGTGTTGGCTAAAGATAGTTTGGTGGTGACTTATAGCTTAGCCAATGAGGCCAGAGCTTAACTAAAGGAGTAGTAGCAATGGCATGGCTAGTGCTGTTGTGTGCGGGGATTTTAGAGGTGGTTTGGGCGGTAGGCCTTAAATACACCGAGGGCTTTACGAAGCTGACGCCGAGTGTGATTACGTTGGCTGCCATGTTAGGTAGCGTGGTGTTATTGGCTCATGCCATGCGAACTTTGCCAATGGGAACAGCCTATGCCGTCTGGGTGGGCATCGGTGCTGTAGGTGCGGTCATCATGGGCATTATGTTATTTGATGAGCCAGTCACGATATTACGGCTTGGCAGCGTAGGCTTGGTGATTGCCGGCATCATTGGGCTTAAGTTGGCGACTAGCTAAATGCTAAGGTTTTGAGAGGACATGAAATGAAGAATGCAAGCAGCATAGGTATGAGTCGACGCTCATTTTTGGCGTCTAGCGCGAGTGTGGCCGCGGTACTTGCGGTGTCCGGTCAGGCAGGGCTTGCGCAGGCTGCAACACCACATAAGCTTCCAGACTTACCGTTTGCTAATGATGCTTTAGAACCCATTATTTCAGCGCAGACCATTAGCTTTCACTATGGCCGTCATCATCGCGGTTACCTAGATAATTTAAATCGTCAGCTTCAAGGCTCGCCGCTGGCCACCTTGTCTTTGGTTGATTTAATCAAGGCAACAGCGGGTCGGCCTGAATATGAGGCTATTTTTAATAATGCGGCACAGGTTTGGAACCATACTTTTTATTGGCAAAGCCTAAAACCAAACGGTGGTGGCGAACCACCAGAGCGTTTGGCTGCGATGATGCGTGAATCATTTGGTTCGGTGCAGGCCTGTAAGCAAGCTTTAATGCAAGCGGCTAATCGTCAGTTTGCCAGTGGTTGGGCTTGGTTGGTACAAGATGGCGCGCGCCTACGGGTGGTCAGTACCAGCAATGCTGAGCTGCCTTTAAGCGAGGCCTTTAATCCCTTGCTGACAATTGATGTTTGGGAGCACGCCTATTATTTAGATCATCAAAATAGACGTGCCGCTTATACTGAGGCGGTAGTAGAGCGCTTGCTAAATTGGGAATTTGCCAACGATAATGTGGTGACATAAGAAACTATACGAGAATAGTCATGCGCACTGAGCAAGAGTTTTTGGCAGAGTATGCAAAAAGTCATCGCAATCGAACCAATCAAATTGTGCATATGATTTGTGTGCCGTTGATCTTTATTGCGACTTTTGGGCTGTTTTGGCTGATTCCGCTTGGGGGCTTGTTGCCAGGCTTGCCCGAGGCTTGGTTGCCCTACGTGAATGTTGCAACCGTAGGTGTAATTCCTGTGTTGGCGTTTTACGCATTGCTCTCTGTTAGTAGCTTTTTTACCGGCGTTTTATGGTTGGCAGTGTCGATAGCTGTGGTTGTGTTAATGCAAGCCGCCGCACTGCCGTTGTTGCCAATTTTTGTGACGGTTTGGGTGTTGGCGTGGGCAGGCCAGTTCTGGGGACATAAAGTAGAAGGCGCCAAGCCTTCGTTTGCTGATGACCTTGTGTTTTTGCTGATTGGCCCATTATTTGTGCAACAAAAACTTAAAAGCGGCATCTAAGCCGCTTTTTTTATGCCTTAACCAGTCACTCGTAACAGGTTAGACAACTTAGGGTTAGGCTTTTTCGCAGGGCGATATAACAGCACTAATTTGCCAATAGACTGCGCAATTTCTGCGCCTGTTGTGGTGGCAATAAGCGTGATTGCTTCTTGGCGCGCTACCCGATCTTCACCGCCAATGCGAACTTTAATCAGCTCATGATCTTCTAGGCGGGCGTCAATTTCAGCTAAGATGGCTTCAGTCAAACCCTGATTGCCCAGCTGCACCAAGGGGTGTAGATGGTGACCAATCTGGCGTAGGCGTTTCTTTTCAGCGGTAGACAAGCTCACAAATACATCCTCAATGGTGTGCCGCATCGCGAGTAATCAGGCGCGGACACGGTTTTTCTGGTAAAAAGTACCCCTTAGTTTAGCCTGTTACAGCAGGCGCGTCCTTAGTCTGCGGTGAATCATGGCAACGAAAATTACCAATCAAAAATTATCCGGCCGAAGTAAGGCATGGATGCGCGAGCATTTAGACGACCATTATGTGCAAAAAGCATGGAAAGATGGTTATCGCTCGCGCGCAAGTTATAAGCTGCTTGAGCTGCAAGAAAAAGATCGTTTAATTAAGCCGGGTATGAATATTATTGATCTTGGGGCTGCGCCCGGCGGTTGGTGTCAGGTAGTAGGGCGTATTTTAAACGGTCGTGGCCGCGTGATTGCGACAGATATTTTGCCGATGGACGCTTTGCCGGATGTGACCTTTATTCAGGGCGATTTCCGTGAAGAGGCGGTGGTGCAAGAGATCTTGGAGTTGGCGGGTACGGATACGGTAGACCTTGTAATTTCGGATATGGCCCCCAATATGTCTGGTAACAACGCTGTAGATCAGCCACGCGCCATGTATTTATGTGAACTAGCCTTGGACATGGCGGTGCGTGTACTCAAGCCAGGCGGCACATTTGTGGTAAAAGTATTTCAAGGTGAAGGATATGAAGAGTACCGTAAAGCGATTCAAGCTAACTTTGCGGTACTGAAGTCGCGCAAACCTGATGCATCACGTGCCCGCTCAAGAGAGCTTTTTTTGGTCGCCACGGGGTTTCGTGCCAATAAGAAATAAATGCTAGTGTCTGCGTAGTGTTCGCGTCAGACGTTATGAATAATCGATGAGTCGCTAAATCTAGCGCATCGAGACTGGAGGTTCACCACCGTGAGTGATTTTGTAAAAAACCTACTGATTTGGATCGCCATTGCGGCTGCCGTGTCTTATGTGCTCGGCGGCATCAATCAGCCAACGAAAAGTACGGCCATGTCTTACAGTGAGTTCATTAGCTCTGTCGATGCGGGCGATATTGCTGAAGTGCGCATTCAGCCTGACGTTATCGTTGGTAAACGTCAGAACGGCGCGAGCTTTGAAACGGTACGGCCGCCAGCACAAGATCCAGATTTGATTAATCAGCTATTGCAACAAAAAGTAGCCATTGTGGGTGCACCACCAGAGCAGCAAGGCATGATGTCGCAGTTGTTAATAGCGGCATTCCCTATTTTGTTGATGGTTGCCTTGTTTATTTTTATCTCTCGTCGCATGGGCGGTATGGGTGGTGGCGGTGGCGCAGGTGGTCGCGGCAACCCTATGAGCTTTGGTAAGTCGCGTGCACGTCAGCTTAGCGAAGACCAGATCAAAGTAACTTTTGCCGATGTTGCTGGTTGTGATGAAGCAAAAGAAGAAGTGAAAGAGGTCGTTGATTTCCTGCGTGACCCGGCTAAATTTCAAAGCTTAGGTGGTCGTATCCCGCGCGGCATTTTAATGGTTGGTCAGCCAGGCACTGGTAAAACCTTGCTGGCTAAGGCAATTGCTGGTGAAGCAAAAGTACCGTTTTTCTCAATTTCCGGTTCCGACTTTGTTGAAATGTTTGTAGGTGTTGGTGCCAGCCGTGTTCGTGACATGTTCGAACAAGCCAAAAAACAGTCGCCATGCATCATCTTTATTGACGAAATTGATGCCGTTGGCCGTCAGCGTGGTGCTGGCATGGGCGGTGGTCATGA
>CAYYWS010000023.1:15252-17056 GCA_964473955.1 uncultured Paraperlucidibaca sp.
ATGTTCTTGCCCGAAGAAGATCGTTACTCGATGTCTAAGCGTCGTATCGAAAGCAGTATCAGCTCATTGTTTGGTGGGCGTATTGCTGAAGAGCTTACCTTGGGTGCTGAGGGCGTAACCACAGGCGCAAGTAATGATATCCAGCGTGCTACTGAACTGGCACGCAATATGGTTACTAAGTGGGGCTTGTCCGAAAAAATGGGCCCGCTGTTATATGAAGAAGACGAAGGTGAAGTTTTTGTTGGGCGCTCGGTTACTCAGCGTAAAAATGTATCTGCGCAAACGGCGATGGATATCGATAATGAGATCCGTAGCATTATCGATAACTGCTACAACACTGCGCGTCAGTTGATTGTTGATAATCGTGATATTTTGGATGCGATGGCAGCGGCGCTAATGAAGTATGAAACCATTGATGCAGAGCAAATTGATGATTTGATGGCGCGCCGGACTGTTAGGCCACCAAAAGGTTGGGATGACTCAACACCAGCCGGTGGTGTAGGGGTGGTGGCTGATGATGTTGAAGAAGATGATAAAAAGCCATCGACAGACCCCGTGGAAGGCGCTACCTGAGGCTGGCTTTTGACAATACTGTACTGTGGTCAGCGTGAGCTTGATTTAACACAAGCTCACGTCATGGGCGTCCTTAATGTGACGCCCGATTCATTTTCTGATGGTGGCTTATTCCTGTCTCGCGACGCCGCATTGCGTCAAGCAGAAGCCATGCTGCGTGACGGTGCCCACTTAATAGACGTGGGTGCAGAAAGCACGAGGCCGGGTGCCGCGCCAGTGACCGAGCAAGAAGAGCTTGATCGCTTGTTGCCGGTAGTAGAGGCCATTGCGAGCCATCTAGATGTCATTATTTCTGTTGATACCTCTTCTGCTCGTGCCATGACCGAAGCCGCCGCCCTTGGCGCCGGTTTGATCAACGATGTTCGCGCCTTGCAGCAACCGAGTGCGCTTGCCGCGGCTGCCGCAACGGGGCTGCCTATTTGCCTGATGCATATGCAAGGTCAGCCTGATCATATGCAGCAAGCGCCTCATTACGACTCCGTAATAGATGAAGTTAAGTCGTTTTTGGCAGAACGTATTGAGGCTTGTGCGGCTGCAGGAATACACCATGAGCGCTTGCTGATTGATCCTGGGTTTGGTTTTGGTAAAACACTGGAGCACAATTTGCAGTTATTGGCTCAACTGGCCGAACTTCAGTGTTTACGGCTGCCCTTATTAATAGGGTTGTCACGCAAATCAATGTTGGGTGCAGTTTTGGGCGGTGCGGGTGTGAATGAGCGCTTGTATGCAGGATTAAGTGCTGCGGTTATCTCGCTCGAACGAGGCGCACGAATTATTCGTAGTCATGATGTAAAAGCAACAGTAGATGCGGTTGCCATGTGGCAGGCACAACGACCATGGTCGACGCTGCATAAAAACAAAAAGGAGCAGTAGATGAGCAGACGCTATTTTGGTACCGATGGTGTTCGCGGTTTAGTAGGGCAATACCCAATTACCCCAGAGTTTGCGCTCAAACTAGGCTGGGCTGCGGGCCGGGCTATGACGGGCATGATTGATAACCCGACAGTCGTTATTGGTAAAGACACGCGTCTATCCGGTTATCTGTTTGAGTCAGCTTTAGAGGCGGGCCTGTCGGCGGCTGGAGTGAATGTGCTGTTGTTAGGCCCTATCCCTACGCCTGCGGTGGCGCATATGACACGCGCCTTTCATGCCGATGCTGGTATCGTGATTTCGGCCTCGCATAATCCTTACTTTGATAATGGAATTAAGTTTTTTGGTCCGGACGGTAAAA
>CAYYWS010000024.1:0-16989 GCA_964473955.1 uncultured Paraperlucidibaca sp.
AAGACGATGTCGTCCGAGACATCAGCCTAACACTGAGCGCTGGCCATATTGGCTGCCTGCTTGGCCCTAGTGGCTGTGGCAAAACCACATTATTACGTGCCATTGCTGGCCTAGAACCAATTGCCCAAGGCGAAATCCACATTGGCGACAGCCTACTGAGTCGTGCTGGTTTCCGTATGCCGCCACAGCAGCGCGGCATTGGTATGGTGTTTCAAGACTGGGCGCTGTTTCCACATTTAACAGTGCGCGAAAATATTCACTTTGGCCTTTTAGACTGGCGCCGAACGGATGCTCGCCTTCGTGTCGAACACTTGCTAGCAGTGACTGAGCTGGGTGCTCATGCCGACAAGTTGCCGCAGGCATTATCAGGTGGACAACAGCAACGCGTCGCACTTGTGCGTGCCTTAGCACCCAAGCCAAAACTGCTGCTTTTAGATGAGCCTTTTTCAAGCCTGGACGCCAGTCTTCGAACCAGCCTGGCACAAGAAGTTCGCCAGCTCATCAAGCAAGAAGGTATGACCGCAATTTTAGTCACTCATGATCATCATGAGGCCTACGCCATGGCAGATGATGTCGGTGTGATGATGCACGGACAGTTGCAACAATGGGCCAAACCCTATCAGGTTTATCATGAACCTGTTTCTAGGCCGGTCGCCGAGTTTGTGGGTGAAGGTGTATTTTTAGTTGGCCAAAAGATGAGTCACCACCAAGTACACACGGAATTTGGCAACTTAAATAGCCGGCACATTATTCCAGGTGAAATTGGTGGTTTTGTTAATGTCATGTTGCGCCCAGATGACGTCATCCATGACGATAATGCGCGTACCACGGCGCAAGTTGTCGACAAGGTATTTCGCGGCGCAGACTTTCTCTATACGCTAGAAACCACCAGTGGCTTGCAGATACAGGCACTAGTTCCTAGCCACCATAACCATGCAATACACGAACGCATTGGCTTTAAAATTGCAGCAGATCATGTAATTACTTTTCCGAGATAATTTATGGACAGTTTGTTCACTTTTGCCGGCGGTCTTGGCCTATTTTTACTAGGCATGACACTGATGACCGACGGTCTAAAGTTGTCCGCTGGCCCATTACTCGGAAGCCTATTAAATCGCGCCACCAGCACCCGCCTAAAAGGCTTAACCACTGGCTTTACCATTACCACCCTAGTTCAATCATCAAGCGCGGTGACGGTAGCCATTATTGGCTTTATCAACGCCGGCATTTTGACCTTTAGGCAAGCGTTATGGGTTATTTTTGGTACCAATGTCGGCACCACCATGACCGGCTGGATTGTTGCGCTCATTGGCTTCAAGCTAAAAATCGAAGTATTTGCCCTGCCCATGATTGCCCTAGGTGTTTTGTTATTCCTAACCGGTAATCAATCGCGCCGTGGTGCCCTGGGCCACGCTATTGCCGGCTTCGGCATTCTGTTTTTAGGCCTCAACTTTCTGCAAGAAGCATTTGCCAGCTTTGCAGACCAGGTCAGTATTCCTTCAGGTGATGGCCTGCAAATTTTGATGTTACAAGTCTTAATCGGCTTAATCATGACCGTGGTCATGCAGTCCTCTAGCGCAGCATTGGCTATCACACTGACTGCTGCACAGTCCGGCCTAATTGGCTTACACGGTGCTGCTGCCATTGTTATTGGCCTTAATGTTGGCACCACGGTTACTGCACTATTGGCGGCAATTAACGCCACCAGCAACGGCAAACGGGCCGCCTTGGCACACACCTTTTTTAACATCAGTAGTGGCATTGCTGCGTTATTGATGCTGCCGTTTTTATTGCCCGCTATTCTCTACCTGCAAAATGCTTGGTTAGAAGATCCACAGCTGGCTACAACCCTCGCCTTGTTTCATACCAGTTTTAATATCATTGGGGTCTTACTGATGTGGCCAGTAGCTAATCGTATGGCGGACTGGCTTAGTCACCGATTTGTTGAGCGCGAAGACGACATCAGTAAGCCACGTCATTTAGATAAAAATATTGCCACCATCAGTAGTTTGGCTATTCCGGCTGTTGAGCAAGAAATTCATCGCCTGGGCACACTGATCAACAGCGCTGTTCAACAATTGCTGACGGCCTCGACGTCACAAGAGCAAGGTCTAGCCAAAGCGTTATGCCTGCGCACCGAGGCTAGCGCACGCCAACTCAGCCAACATATTAGCGATTATGTCGTCAGTATTAATCGCCAAACCATGCATGCTGCAGATGCTCAGAGCATGGCAACACTGTTACAAATCAAACGCTGTTATGACGCAATACTTAATTTCTTACCAGCGCTACACAGCTTTGATGCCAACCAAATTGATGAACCATTATTTATTGCTGAGGCTGTGAGCATATTAGCTGCGGACGAAGCAATTGCTGAAGCTGCGTCAACCTTCAGCGCGCAATATACGACGTGTCGTCAAGCCACGTTGGCAGCCGGTGCAAATGGTCGTATTGACGTCTATGAAATGGAAGCAAAGCTTAATCAGTTAAGTGCCATTCATAAAACCGCTCTAAAAGCATACGAAGCATTACACTTACGCAGCAGCTTAAATTACGACCATGCAACCGATAGCAGCGAAGCATGAACTGGATACTCTTTCTTTTTGCTGGTGTAAGCATTGCGCTGATTGTGGGCTATCGCATTGGTGCACGTGCACAGTCTACAAAAACCACAGTTAGCAACACCGTACACCTACAGCACGAACTAATCGATCAAGCGCCACATATTGCAATTATTACCACCAACATTTATGGCTTAATCACCAGCATCAATGCAGGTGCTGAACGTTTACTTGGTTATCGTAAGACCGAACTGGTTCAACATAAAAAGCTGCATGAGTTATTGTTTATTGAAGATAAAAAGCAACAAAACCCAAATGAGTTACCACAACATACTGAGTTCGAAAAATTTATCGAAAAATCATTGCTTAATGAGCAATCACAAGAGCCTCATGACGCGGTATTTTTGAGGAGCGATAATAGCAAACGTATTGTCAGCCAAAGCTTATCGGTACTTTTCGATGAACATGGGGGAAAAAATGGCTATTTACTGATTGCCATTGATGTCACTCGCGACCGCACCTCAATTGATAGCTTACGCTTTACCGAGCGCCTTTTTAGAAGTGCTCTTGATGTCTCATCACATGGCCTCGCCATCATATCAAGTCACAGTAAATTACTACGCGCTAACCGCGCACTAGCAACCATGCTTGGTTATTCCTCTCATCAACTTCAGCAGCTAATAATTGATAAGTGTGTTTTCGCTGATGATATGCCAGAGCTTAAGCGACAATCGAATCGAATTTTAGAAGGTCAGCAAGATAGCTTCCAAGTTGAACTCAAGCTAGTTCATAAAGACGGCCATCACGTCCCTGTTATTCTAAGCATGGCCAAAGTCATTACCGGCGACGGTAGCGCCCCCTTGTTGGTGGCTAATATTTTTGACCTCTCCGAGCGTGTTGCACTGCACAAAGCGCAACAGGAAGAAGTTAGTTTTCGTGCCAGCATTTTGAGTCATGTGGTGGATGCAATTATCACCATTGATGAGCAAGGCACGATCACTTCGGTAAACCCTGCAGCCGAGCGCATGTTTATTTATCAAGAACATGAGTTGATTGGGCAAAACGTTAAAATATTAATGCCTGAGCCCTTCGCCAATGCCCACGACGGTTACTTACAACACTACCTGTCAGCCGAACCACCACGCCCATTAAATAAGATGACGCGGCGTCTACTGGGGCTGCGCAGTGACGGCCAAACATTTGATTTACAACTATCTATATCTGAGCTACGTCAACAAACTGGCAGAGCCTTTGTGGGTGTTGTGCGCGACATCACCGAACAGCGCCGCGTAGAGCAACTCAAAGAAGAGCTAGTTTCAGTGGTAAGCCATGAACTACGCTCACCATTGACCTCCATTTTCGGCTCTTTGCGCTTAGTGGGTAGTGGTGCACTGGGTGACATACCAGAGCAAGCTGCCGAGCTTGTTAATGTCGCAACACTCAACGCCGAACGTATGATTAGGCTTATTAATGATTTACTCGATCTCGACAAGCTAACCGCAGGCAAGCTTGATCTTAAGTTAATGCCTATTGATTTAAGCAAGTTACTACGCCAAGCCATTGCATTATCTGAACCAGAGGCAAATAACCGTCAGCTGACGCTTCACTTAGAGCTTCCTAAGTTCGTGATTCGTGCAATGGCAGACGAAGACCGACTCTTGCAAGTTGTCATCAACCTACTCTCCAATGCTCTTAAGTTTTCCAACAAAGGCCAGTCAATTACGGTCTCTCTAGGTCAGCAAGATAACAATGCCTTAATCACCGTAATCGATCATGGCCCAGGTATTCCGCATCACAGCATCGACAAGCTTTTTGAGCGCTTTGCAATGGCTCACAGCAGTGCCGACGCCCATCGCGGTGGTACGGGTCTTGGCCTTGCCATCAGTAAAGCGCTGGTTGAAGAAATGAACGGCGAAATTGGCGTACGTAGCCAAGAAGGCAAAGGCAGCGAATTTTTCTTCACACTGCCTTTGTATGTCCGTGAAAAGCCCAGTACTACTCTGTCCACCACGGATATATAGCTGGCATTTGGCTGGCCTTGCCTTGGTAGGCTGGATCACGCTTTTCTAAAAATGAGGCCACACCTTCTTTACCATCACCAATGCTGGTGTAGAACATCGCCAGTGAATCCACACGATGTGCCTCAATAGGATGGGGCTGCGCGGAGTTGCGATACATCATCTGCCGAGCAAACGCGACCGCAACCGGCGAGCGGTTTTGCGTGAACTTCTTGGCTAAGCGCTTGGCCTCAGGCAACAAATCTTCTGGCGCCAACACAGCTTTCACTAGACCACCGGCATGCGCCTCAATGGCCGACAAAATATCGCCGCCATAAACCCATTCCAACGCCTGTGAAATCCCCACAATGCGTGGCAAAAACCAGCTTGAGCAAGCCTCTGGCACCACACCAATTTTGCCAAAGACAAATCCAATTCGGGCTTTCTCAGAAACTAAGCGCACATCCATGGCCAAGGTCATGGTTGCACCAATACCCACTGCGGCGCCATTAATGGCGGCAATCACCGGCTTTTTACAGTTGTAAATGGACAGCGTGACGCGCCCACCGGTATCCCTTACGCCTGCTTTAATCGCCGGATCCTCTAAACGTTGATGCATATCGTCTAAAGTAGGGGTTTGTTGTTCATCTAGGCCAAACACATTGCCAGGCACTGATAAATCCATGCCAGCACAAAATGCACGACCAGCACCGGTGACAATAATGGCGGCCACCTCATCGTCTTCACTGGCTTCATTAAATAGCTGCTCCAGCTCGTCTGCCATCTGCACAGTAAAGGCATTGAGCTGCTCTGGCCGATTTAAGGTGACGGTTAAAATTCCATCGTCATTGTGTAAGGCAAGTGTTTGATAGGTCATATTCATTCCCAAGAATCTAGTTTTGCTTATTGGCACTACAATTCAGGCTTAACTTAAAGGACATATTTCTGTCATAATTTTGCAAATAAATCGACATGAGTATGCCCCATGAAGCTTAAAGACATCCAACAGCTAGAGCGTGCGCAAAGCAAAAGTAACATAGAGCGCTACCGTCTTGGCATTGGTCTGCTCTTCATTTTAGGCATCATGATCTATGTCAACTCAGTCATTGCCACTGAGCTTAATTTGATGCTGATTTTAGCCGCCGTTATCGGTGGTTATATGGCCATCAACATTGGCGCCAACGATGTCGCCAATAATGTCGGCCCTGCTGTTGGCTCACGCGCCATGACGCTAACCACTGCGCTATTTATTGCAGCCATTTTTGAGGCTGCTGGCGCCATTATTGCCGGTGGCAACGTAGTCGGCACTATTCGCAGCGGCATCATCGACCCTAGTCAAATTAGCGACCCAGACACCTTTGTTTGGATCATGATGGGCGCACTCATGGCGGCTGCGCTTTGGCTTAATATTGCCACTGCTGTTGGAGCTCCAGTCTCAACTACTCACTCAATAGTTGGCGCTATTCTCGGCGGCGGAATCGCTGCCGCTGGCACTGGCATTGTGGCATGGGGCGTAATGGGTAAAATCGCTGCTAGTTGGGTAATCTCACCTGTGCTAGGTGGCATCGTCGCAGCCATTTTCTTATTTATTATTAAACGTCGCATCACCTATCAAACTGACATGACTGTCGCTGCTCGCTCTACAGTTCCTTGGCTAGTGGCGTTAATGGCGTGGTCATTTTCCACCTATCTCATTTTGAAAGGCCTAGATCGTGTCTGGAAAGCCGGTTTTGTTAACGCCAGTTTGGTTGGATTAGTGATTGCCACCGTATTATTTTTTACAGTTCGTTCTCGCTTACGAGCCAATGCGGGAAGCATGGTTAATAGCAAAGAAGGTGTTAATAAGCTGTTTACCATTCCACTCATTTTCGCTGCTGCCTTACTAAGCTTTGCACATGGCTCCAATGATGTTGCTAATGCGATTGGCCCATTAGCTGCAATCGTAGACGTATACACCAACCACCCAAGCAGCGTTGCTGGTAGCGCCGCCATCCCATTGTGGATTCTAGTGATTGGTGCGCTCGGTATTGCCCTTGGTTTAGCCTTATACGGCCCTCGTGTTATTCGCACCATCGGTAGTGAAATCACTGAGCTTGATCAAATGCGCGCCTACTGCATTGCCATGGCGGCAACGATCACCGTGATTATTGCCAGCCAGCTCGGTCTGCCGGTTAGCTCTACACATATTGCTGTTGGTGGCGTATTTGGTGTGGGTTTTTTACGTGAGTACCTGAAGCGTAACTACGAGCGTATGGTGCTGGAAATCAAAGCTCACCACCCAGAAGGTGACCAAGTGGCAATTGATGCTTTCTTAAATCGTTTTGCGAAAGCCTCTATTCCCGAAAAAGACCAAATGCTTAAAGAGCTCAAGGCACGCTCAAAAGCAGACAACGACCCCGCAAACTTCTCCAAACTTGAACGCAAAGGCCTACGCAAGGTCTATCGTAAAGAGTTGGTTAAGCGCTCACAAATCATGAAAATTGTGTCGGCATGGATCATCACGGTACCTGCTACCGCGATGATTTCTGCTATGTTATTTTTCATGCTTAAAGGCATGCTCGGCAACTAAAAGCTTGGGCTATATCAGCCCTAGCTCTGCCACCAGCTGCAGGTTTGCAGTCAGTGCCGCCGCACGTGGAAACGGGTGATCAAGATTAGGTGTGGTCATCCGCATTCTGCGTGGAAATGGCGGATAGGCAATATCCCAATGATGCCCATGTAATGTCGCCAAATGGCTGGCCATTGGCAAATTGAGCTTGGCCTGTGCTTGAGTAACCTGCATGTCGTTGTCAGGATCAACTTTGGCCAAATTCATATAGTCCGCCATTTGAAAGGTGGGTACTTCCAGCAGACTGGTCGAACCAGTAATACAAAAAAACGGAATGTCTAAGGCATCCAGCAAGTCTGAATGCGCCGACAAGAATGCTTCGCGTTCGTGGGTTGTTAGGCTCTGAATGGCCTCCTTCACCGCGTATTCATCTAAACGTCGCATAGGCCCAACCGTTAAAATGCCAGGCATCAACAATGACAAAATGCCATGTAAACGCTGTGGCAAAGCATTAACGGGCAGGCTTTCAACTAACTTAGCGATATTATTTGCCGTGAGGGAACCACCAACCGCACCGGCCCAAGTATAGACTGCTCGTACTTGATTTTTGAGCTCTGGGTGGCGCGCTAATAAGGCCAAAATATCGGGGCTGCCTTTGCTATAACCCATTAAAATAACTGGACCTGGTGGCGGCCCAGAGATGATATCAACATTGGCCCCGCAACCCGCACTAGGCATAAAGCCACGCCCATCATTCACTGCCGCCAGCAAATCAGGCACATTCGCTTCACAACCACGAAACGGATGCGCATCCGCGCATAAGAAGCGACAACCCAATGCTTCAGCCACCGGGGCAAAGGCCTCTTCAAAGGCATGCACAGGCAGCAAGCCATTAATAAATCCGGGACAAAATACCAGCGTGACTCCCTGCAGAGTTTGTAAATTACTGGCCACCGGCAGTGCCAAGTCCCAGTCAGCAGGCTTGGCATCTTGTAAAAATCGTTGTGCCAAAATCTGCATGGGTGACAGGCGCTTACCATTTAGCACCTTCCAACCCTTTGCCACACGCAGTGCTCGCCTATCTTGTCTTGCTGCCTGCAAAAATAAGTTGCGCCAGCGCAGGCCCAACCACTGCTTAACTATCGGCTGACTTAAGATGCGCTTATCTTGACTAATGAGCTCGCGCAAGCCGCTAATCAGTTGCTCAAAATGGGCCTTAGACCAGTCCTGTTCTAACTGCTGCAAGGTATATGCTGTGGTCATATGTTTCTCTTTTTATTGTTGTATAACCGCCTGCCCACGGGTGACATAGGTCCAAGCACGCGGCCCTTTTAAGTATTGGCTATGCACCTCAGTAATCTCAAAACCACCCGCAGCTAATACTTTGCGCACATCTCGATCTAAATGACAGCCGCCAGCAAACGGTTTCCACCACGGTGTAATGCGCTGCTGCCAGCGTTGCACTGAAGCTTCTGGTGCTAAGCCATGCTCACAGAATAACAACACCCCATTGGGCTTTAACACACGGCGCATTTCCTGTAAGGCCGCGACCGGGTCTGGAATAGTGCATAAGGTAAACGTGCAGACAATACTATCAAAGCTGTGCTCTGGTGCTGCCACCTGCGCCAACTCTAACGCCACTGTTTCGACAGGAATTAAAATCGACTTGGCGCGCTTTACTGCCAATGGGTGCATCTCGGCAGCAGGATCAACACCGACAATTTTCTGCACACGCTGGGCATCATAAAACTCTAAATTAAGGCCGGTGCCTATCCCAATTTCCAACACATTTCCGTAAGCCAAAGGCACCAGCTTTGCGCGCTGCCCCATCACCGCACCAAGGCCACAAGCACAATCAATTAGATGCGGCAAAATATGTTTGTTGTATAGATTCATGTCATTCTTCTGTTAGATAGTTGATAAAAATATAGGAGTGACCAGTTTGAATGTTCTTATGTTATGCACAGGTAACTCCTGTCGCTCCATTATGGCTGAAGCAACCTTTAACCATCTTGCACCTAAGGGGTGGCAGGCGCTTAGCGCCGGCAGCAAACCAACAGGATATATTCATCCGCGCGCTCTGGCGTTATTAGCCGACGAAGGCATAGGAAACGTCAATTACTACAGTAAGTCTTGGCACGACTTACCGGTTACTCCTGACATTGTCATCTCAGTCTGCGCCAACGCCGCCAACGAAACCTGTCCTAATTATTTAACACATGCCATCAGAACACATTGGGGTGTTGAGGATCCTGCTCACGCTACTGGCAGCGATAGCGAAATTCGTCAGGCATTTGAGCAGGCTTACCGTATATTACGCTTTCGCATTGAGACCTTTCTTCAGTTACCGCTAGACAGCTTGTCGCAGCAGCCTGATCAGTTAAAGCTTGCCATGGACGACATTGGTGTTGCGCTACCTACTCAGTTTAGTCGCTAATCGGCTGACCTAAAATCCAGAGGCCCGAGGCAGTAAAGGCCATCATCAATACCAGCATAGGTAACTGGCTTAGTGTGGCTTGGGTGCGTGAGCCAAAACAGCGCAGGGCTTGGACATGCGCCAAATACACACTCATGACATGACCTAAAACAATCAACCCAACCTGGGTGTGCCATACCAAACCCATATCCGGCAGTATGGGTGCTCGCCACAGTCCCACCGTACCAAACAAATTCCAGCCCCAGCCGAAAGGGTCAGACAACATGCTGACAATCTTTACGCCCTGGGTAAAAATCAGCGTGTAGTAGTGCGTGATGTTGTAGACCACTGCAATTGGCAATAGTGTGTATGCAAAGCGCAGCGACAGCTCGGTAACCGATAATGAGCTGCGCGCTACCCACTTGGTCAACGCCATGAAAAACACATAGATTAACAAATACAAAAATGGTGACAGCAGCAACCATGCACTTTCATACAGCAGGTAATACGGCCGTAAGGTATGAAAGTGATAAACCGGTGAGCTGCCCAACAGCGGCGTCAAGATATTGAACTTATCCGCCCAAAATAACGATACCCACCAACGCGTCTCGCGTAGACCATCAAAAGCAGTCGCGGACAACATAAATAAAACAAACACCACCAAGGCCATGCGCTCTGGTTTGCCATCCAGCAAACCCACTAATGGTGTGCGTAAACGTAGACGCCCTGGAGCAATATCAAGCGGGCTCATTTTGGCCATCAGGCGGAAAAACACACTAAAGAACTCACCGTATCGGAACCATGCTGTTGCGCCAAATAGCGCGACAGCGACTAAGTTAATGACGGTATAAGCAATCAGCATTTCCGCTAACGAACGAGGCGTGTTGTGCGCGAATAACTCTACCCAAATGAAAGCCATATAAAGGCCAACCGCAGGCCAGTAATTTAACCACGATGGATATGCCAAAATGCCTTGGCTAAAACCACTACGCAGTTTATTAAGCCATTGCGCCATTACTTGCCAAGGGTTAATCAGGCTATATGTATTGCCAATAAGCACCGTTAAATAGGCATACCCCAGCACAAAAACAACCCAGAAAAAGGTCATATTAAAGTTGATGTAGGGGTTACGATTTCCCCATAAACCAGTGGCAATCGACAACCCTAACAAGCACACACTGAGCAACTGAAACAGTGTCAGCACATGCCAACGCCTAGCCCACTGCAACCATTTCGCTTTACCAAGATCAATATCGTGATGCGCTTTAGGCTGCGTTTTGCGAGTCACTAACAGTGCCGCTACAACAAACGACAGCGCCAGTGCCGCTGCCGCACCATAAAGGTATAACCACAATGGCACCGGCAGATTGTATAACCGGCCAAAGCCATGCGCCCAAGCTAGGTTGGGCGCAAGCAGGCCAATCGTTAAAGCAAATGACTTTGCTTTCATCTAGCGGTTAAACACCTGTTCCCACATTTGAATATAGGCTTCGGCAGAGTGATACAAAGCATCAATGGCTTCCTGACCACCCTCTAAGCGCACTTCCTCAACCCAGTCGGCAACCATACCGTAGTGGGCAATGCCCACTTCATCGATATGCCATGATTTGCCACTTTCCGGAATCCTCTGCATATGCACAGTTAGCGGACTAATATGGTTAAACTGCGGGCCCCAACCTTCACCTTTAAATAGCGTGATTGGGTATTGCACCGGTTTACTACCAGCACCACGTGGTTTCGCTCTATCTGCAATGCCGTTGGCATCCATGCCATATCCCAACGGCAACTGACCACGACTAGCAGGCCATATATCTTTCATTTTCTCTAAAAAGTCTTTATGGCCTTTACCATTTGGCATAAAGGGATAAATCAGGCCACCAATCTCCATGATGTCGCGAGCCTGTTGCATGGAGATACCACCATGCCCACCATGTGCTGAAATTAAAGGGTATTTCGGAGTTTGTGCTTTTGCCATTGCGAGCATTTCGTCTTTGACTTTCATCGCCGCGTGGTCAATATCAATGACGAACTTCTTCTTCATCAACTGCTCCATAGCATAACGACCAAGGTCGGTCATACCACGCGCATTACATTGACGTTTATTGGGGTTATACAGTGGCAACTTACCGTTCACTAAACTGATTAACGCCGACGTGACAGGGTCATTAGCCGTGCCAGGAATCGCCGTGGTCATATAAGCACCGGCTGGATAGAAGTATCCGTCCCCCTCACCGCCATCAGGACAATCTTCGGTAGTCCAAAATTTATTAGTGCCTAAGAAGTTAATTAGGTTTAGGGCATCACCATTAAAAATGCCAGTACCGCCGAGCGCGCTATCAACATCGTGATACGGGAAAATTTCCCGCACCCCAAGGTCCCACACCTCTTCAATTTGACGATCAATGTCTTCTTTAGTGCAACCGTGAGTTTCATTGCCTAATGGGTCAAATTTAACCGTACACTTGAAGACATTGGAAAACTCTAAACCAGCAATAACAGCCAACTTACCTTCATTAATGACTTCACGCGCTTCTTGTGGGCTGCGCACAATACGGAACCAGCCCTTGCCGGGGCCTCCTTCCTGCGCATCAACATAGTCCTGCAACTCAAACAAATATTGAATTTGTTTGATGCCCAAGCTCATATCACTGCAATCTGAATCAGGCCGCAACGAAGCAATCCGACCCACCTCGCACAGCGCTTCGATATTGGTTCCTTCCGACACCATAATGCGCATACCTGCCATCCAAGCTCGTTCTACCCATTTGTAGTACATGGCTTGGTGTAGCTGAGAGTCACTAGCTGGCCAGTCAATAAAGCTTGGCCAGCCCTGTGTGTCATGTGTGGTGAGAGGTGTCATATCCAACACCAAGGCCTCTGGGTCACGAATCCCTTGCGGGCCATGCCAATCTTTACAGTCTTCCATGGCATGCGGCACACCGAAACGGTGGAACATTTGGCCATACATCACGCCACCAGCGGATGGGCCAACGGTGCGGCTGCCATCAGACATTTCATGCCCCATAGCCATATGCGTATGCACTTCGGCAAAGCCAATCACAGGTTTATCAATACCTTGGCCTTTGTAGGTGCGCCCTACAACATCTAGGTTCACTTCGGGATACATTTTGCAGTCACTATGCTGCACAACCTTAAAATTGCCTTTATTACCGGCTGCAGCAGGATCTTGCAGCACTAAGTCACCGTTATCAGCCAACGCTAATACTTTGCCAGCTAACGGTGAAAATAGCGTGAACACACCAGGAGATACGGCTTCAATAGTCCAAACTGTAGACTCATCAGCACGTGAGCGACTGGCAGTATTATTTGCTTGTGCAGCCAGCATTGAGCTGTTGCGAGCATGCAGCAGGTAATCGCCTAGCGCGGTGGGTTTAAAGTGCAGTGCTTCAGCATCAGCAAGTTGTGTTGCTGATGCTGCATAACGACCTTGTGGCGTAATTTGCGCAAAACTTGAACTGCCAGCAGGCTGCAAGGCATAACAGCCATTAGCCATATCAAAGCGTGTTTGCGGCTGCTCGCGCGCAGTACTTGGAGGGTTATTGGTAACTTTTGAATTATCACTACCACAGGCGCTTAACGCAGCCAGCACAACAATAAACGAGAGCGCTTTGGCGCGTGCAAGCAGTACAGGCATAACGTTACCTTGAGCGGATAGCCCGCATTGTTTTTATTATTGAGGTCACTACCAAATTAATAGTAACAAAAGTCTCAAAATAAGCAATGCTTAATCTTTAGGCGCTCATTTACAGGCCAACCACCAGTCTGCCATCGCCTCCCAGACACGTACGTCATTCAGCATTTTCATATGGTCCAAACGCTCAAGCTCCACACGCGTGAGTGACGGTGCCGTTAGGTTCATTTCTTCCCGTGCGTGAAAGCCTAATCCGCTGCTCACAGGCACTAAGCCATCACCAATCCAATTTTGTGCCGCGTCTGCATTCAAACTACCGGCCAGCAAAAAGTGATGTACATGCGCAGGTAAATCAGTCGCACAGTCGCGACAGTCTTGATGCGCAAGATCAGACAATAAATTTGAATGTGTTTGCGTTAACAAACCAAAGCGCAAATCACGAATGGCCGCACTGCGGATATTGCCTAAACGCATGAGTGGTCGAGTATAAGGAGAATACGACAATAGCGCGTTTGCCCAATTGCCGGCACGCTCGAGTGGCGCACCATGGTGCGGTGTCGCTAAATAGGCAGCGCGGGTGACAACATCAATCCAGCGCTGATTATGCTCACGAGCATACTCAAAGGCACTGCGAATCAACAAACCACCTTGGCTATGACCAACTAACACCAGCTCTTTAACCGGAAACTCTGTTAAGGCATCTTCCAACCAGTTCGCTAAATCTTCACCATTACGCCAAATGGCACGGCCACTGTTATAACGCAGCCAAGCCGCTTGCCAGCCTTTGTTTTGCATCAGCACCAAGAAGTCAGCTTGTGCTGGTGTTTGCCACTCTCGTTCGCTCCAGCACAGGCCATGCATAAACAAAACGACTTTAGATTTATTAGACTCGGCGATGTCCGACCACGCTAACTGCTCACCATCCTGTGCGCGCAAGGTCATACCAAATGCTAACGGGCTTTGCCAATTTTCCAGCTTGTCACCCAACACACCATTTAACGCACTTAATACGGGCAAAGTAGCGCCGTGTGACTGCTTAATTTCTGCTTCAATAACCAGCTTTTGCAGCAATTTAGCGGTGTGACGAAACACCCCCGCAATCAAGCGATACGGCCAGGGTGCACGTTGACGTGGCTCATGTTTGACCGACCCAGTTGGCCATGGTGATTGACGAATCGTGCCATCCATTTCTGCCACTAAGTCTGTCACTTCGGCTGCACTATGCAGCACTAAATGCGTAACACCATGCGCACCCCACAACACTGTGCGCCAATCGGTAGCCGACACAATTTGTTTGATGTGCATGGTGCTCACCACTTAAGCAGCTTGAGCTAACGGCGCTGGCTCTTTGGCTAAAACTACCAAAGACTTCGCTGGTTTGCTCGGCAGGCTATGACGCAAAATACGAGCTGCTACGGTACTGAACTGCTTCACTAAGGATGCCTTGTTGTAGTTCTGACCATAACGCTTAGCAATTTCCTGCATCTCTACCGACATTTCAGCATAACGATGTGCCGGCACTTCTGGGAACAGGTGATGCTCAATCTGGTGGCTCAAGTTACCACTCATGATGTGAAACAACTTGCCGCCAGTCAGGTTGGATGAACCGCGCATTTGGCGTAAGTACCACTGACCACGTGTTTCATTTTCCAGCGTTTCTTCGGCAAACACTTCCGCATCTTCAGTGAAGTGACCACAGAAAATGATGGTGAATGTCCACAAGTTACGCATAATGTTGGCACTAAAGTTGCCAGCCAACACAGGCAGGAAGAATGGACCCGCTAATGCTGGGAAGAAAATATAGTCTTTAGCCGCTTGGCGGAAACCTTTACGGAATGTTGGCTTACCTTGTTTAAACCATTCTTTCCAGGTTTTCTCACCAGCAAGCACTTTTTCCGTTTCTAAGGTCTGCAGAGCCAACAGATTCTCAAAGAACACGGCCAACGCTGTCGCCATGATTGGGTTAGCCAAGAAACGTGGTTCCCACTTTTGCTCTGGGAAAATACGCAGCACGCCATAACCAATATCGTGGTCTTTGCCCAAAACATTGGTGTATGTGTGGTGCATATAGTTGTGACTATAACGCCAGTTATCAGCAGTACACCAAGTGTCCCACTCAAAGGTTTGACCATCAAAACGTGGGTCTTGCATAAAGTCATACTGACCATGCATCACGTTATGGCCCAACTCCATATTGTCGAGAATTTTGGAAATGCCTAGCAGCGCAGTACCAGCAACAAATGCAGGCGGAAAAATACCGGCCATCAACATACTACGACCTGCAATTTCGGTGTAACGCACGGCTTTTTCAATTTTACGGATGTAGTTAGCATCACGCTCACCGACATCAGCTAAATGCTTTTGTTTAATGGCATCAACTTCAGCACCAAATGCTTCGATTTCGGCTGCTGTTAAGGTACGGCTTTTGCTGTTCGTCATGGTCATACTCCTTGAGCGAATCTAAATTAAAGGTCTAAGGTCAGATCACCAATGGCCGCGTTTACACAAATACGCAGGCTAGTGGTGTCGTCTACTTGGACTTCATTGTTTAACAGGTTGCGGGTGGCACCATTTGATTTGCCACAGGCGCAGGTGTTGCAAATACCCATACGGCAACCTGACTTAGGTTTAATACCCTGTGCTTCCAGTGCATCCAGAATCGGCATGCCGGCTGGCACTTCCAACGTTTTATTCGACTTTGCCAAGAACAACTTAACGGTGGTGGCGGTATCGCCTGTTGGCACAAACACCGGCGGTGTAAAGGCTTCAGCGTGGAAGGCAAGTGCTTGTTCAGCCACCATGGCTTGCACCGCATTCATAAAGCCTGTTGGGCCACAGACATAGACATTGCGTTCGTTTAAGTCAGGTACGACATCAGCAAACTGCTCTAGTGATGGACGACCACTGCGCTCATGCGCTTCTAATCTGGTTTCGTGCTCATAAATTGGCACCACACGAATATGCGAATTTGCTTCCATCAGACTCAGCAATTCTTTGCTGAAAATTAAATCTTGACGGGTACGCACCCAAAACATCAGTACGGTATCGGCGGCAACTTTGTCTTGCACTAACTGGCGCAACAAGCTCATTAATGGTGTAACACCACTACCCGCAGCCAAAAACAAGAACTTCTGGTTTGCTGCGGTTGTTGAGTCAATTGTCATATCACCAAAGGCTTGGCCCAACTCCACCGTATCATCAACAGCGAGTTGATCAACACAGAAGCTGCTAACACGGCCATTTGGCACTTTCTTAATGGTGATAGCGATTAAGCCATTGGCGCTAGGCGCTTCGCTAAAACTATATGAACGAGTATGACGAACACCCGCGATTTCAACTGTTAAGTTGACGTGCTGACCGGCTTGAAAGCCAGTGAAATGCTTGTTGGGCTTGAGTACCAAGGTCACGGTATCTGGTGTTTCCATCCAGCGTGCAACCACGCGAGCTATGGTACGTGACCAACGTGTGGTCATGCCTAATTCGGCGGCCCAAAAATCAATCACAACAGGGTCTAAAACAGACTGCAGTGAACGGCGAATAAATGGTGTTAAAGCAAACTGTGACGACATTTTTCGTCTCCAAGTGAACAACTACACACTCAGAGTACGACTGTTCCTTATTTAAGTCAACACCTGTTCACTGAAAAAATAAAAAACCCGCCGAAGCGGGTCATTTACCATCTACTATTACCTAACTTAATCTAAAGAAGGCATACGAATAGGCTTTAATGCAGCCCTAAGCTGCGGCATTACCGCTTCAGCCTGCTCCCAGCCAGAACTATAGGCCATATCAAACATTTCTTCTGAGGGCAGTAA
>CAYYWS010000025.1:0-8066 GCA_964473955.1 uncultured Paraperlucidibaca sp.
CTTGTATTTGGCACAGCGCGCCCCATATTGCCAATATCAACCTTTGTTGGAGTAATCATGTCCGTCGCCACGTTATTACCATGGTCTGTCATTTCAGTGTCTGGCCCTGATGCCAGCACGTTTTTGCAGGGGCAAGTCACCACGGATATGCGTGAGCTCAGTGCTGGCCAAAGTCGTCCTGGCTGCCTGCTGAACTTAAAAGGTCGTATTGAAACCAACTTTTATATATGCCCGCAAGATGACGGCTTTTTAATGGTCGTACATAACAGCCTACAAGACTCGGCTCTAACGCGCTTAAAAAAATATGGCGTCTTTTCGAAAGTCGATATTTCGGCAAGCTCACTTAACGTCGTGGGCTATCTGGGTAGTGTGAGTACTGAAATAGCCCTACCAAACAACAGTAATGAATATATTGCTGAGCAAGGTCAATATTGGCTACGTTTGCATGGTGAAGCACGTTTCTTAAGGCTTTGCCAGCCGGAACAGCTTGAGCCGACAATGACAGCTGACACAGGTGATCTAACACATTGGTTAGCCGCCAGTATCGTAGCTGGTGACTGGCTAATTGATGCCTCAGCACAGGGCCTGTATCAGCCACAAGAACTCGATGCGCACGAGCTACAAGGTGTTAGTTACCAAAAAGGTTGTTACTTAGGGCAAGAGATTGTCGCCAGACTCTACTTCAGAGGGCAATTAAAAAGCTCGTTAAAATGTCTTAAGTCCACACCCTTAAGCACAGAAGAAATTGCAGCTAAGCAAATCGTTACAGCCAATGGGCAGTCAGTTGGCGAAGTCGTAGCCGCTATTGGCTCGGCAGGTTTAGTCCTCGCGATTATCCGCAACGAACATAACGAGGTAGAAATTACGCTTGCCAATGGCGAGACCACCCACTGGCAAGCACAACCCTTTATTCGTTAAATCAAGTCTGCCAAGGGATGCATGCTCAAGCCAGTGGGCATTTGATAATGTCCATTGAGCCACTCAGGGCTGACATCAGCCAACTGTGCCGGTTGCCATTTAGGGCTTTGGTCTTTATCGATTAACAAAGCCCTTACACCCTCAGCAAAGTCTGGATTTAACGCACATTGCGTTGCAATTAGCCATTCTTGACGAAAAACATCGGCTAAATTCATTTGCTTCGCACCAGACCACTGCTGCCAAATTAACGCGGCGCTGGTTGGTGAACCCGCGGCATACACTTGCTGAGCCTTCTGCAACAACTCAGAGCTCGTTGTTTGCTGGCGCCAATGCTGATCAAGTTCTAACAAGCTGTCAGCAGCACAAAAGCTGTCAATCTCAGCTTGCTGCTGCTGTAGCGGGCCTGCAGGCAATACTAGAGGCGCTAATGCTTTAATCGCTGTAGTGATCACCTCGTCATTAGCTGCCGCTTGCTGAGACCAAGTCTGTGCGGCAAGAACATCAAGCAGCTCTGACCATGAGTTAGAACTAAGGGCATGTGTAGCCAAACCTAACCACAAAGCGTCGGCAGCCTTAAAGTGACAGGCGCTAAGACCTAAAAACAAACCCATACGCCCAGGCAATCGCGACAGGAAATAACTACCTCCTACATCCGGGAAAAGACCTATGGAAATTTCCGGCATTGCCATTCGAGTTGTTTCCGTAACCACCCGAAATTTCGCGCCGGAAAAAAGCCCCATGCCACCGCCCATGACAACACCAGTACCCCAGACTAATAGTGGCTTGGCATAACGGTGAATTCGATAATCAAGACGATATTCGCGGGCAAAGAACTCGCCAGCATATGCGCCATCTCCTTCACCTGTTCTAGCGAACTCAGTCAATTTACGCACATCTCCGCCGGCACAAAAAGCGCGTTCACCTCGGCCTCGGAGTAATACAGCAACAATGCGGTCATCGGCCTCCCAAGCATCTAAAGCCTCACTTAAAGCATCAACCATGGCTAAATTAAGTGCGTTTAATGAACGCTCAGCATCTAATGTAGCAATAGCAATTAAGTGGCCTGAGGCAGTAGTCAGTGTGTCTAACGCTAAAACAGAAGTATCCGTCACGGTAATGCTCACAATAGTTGAGGGGATGTCGGTAAAAACCAATTTATCGCGGTATAACCACGGGCTTTAAGCCATCCATTGGCTTGTGAGAAATGCTGCTGACCGAACCAACCACCGCGGTTTGCGGACAATGGCGAAGGATGAGCAGCGGTTAATACTAAGTGCCGACTTTCATCAATAAACCTAACTTTACGCTGTGCAAACTGCCCCCATAACATAAAAACTAGAGGCTCTTGGCGTTGGCCTAAATAGCGCAGAACTGCATCACTAAAATGTGTCCAGCCAAGTCCTGCATGTGACGCCGCCTTACCCTCTTCAACTGTCAGCACAGCATTTAGCAATAAAACACCTTGATCAGCCCAAGGCCGTAAATCACCAGACATGGGCATCGGCAGATTTAGGTCAGCGCATAATTCACGCAAAATATTACGTAATGAGGGCGGAAACTTTATGCCATCCGGCACAGAAAAAGCATAACCATGTGCCTGACCTGGACCATGATAAGGATCCTGACCTAGTATCACGACACGAACATGCTCTGGTTCCACATGATTGAGTGCAGCGAAGACATGTGACTCGGCTGGGCATACCAAATGCTGTTGGCGCGCCTCTGCAACAGCACGCTCTAAAGCAGCCCTATCTGTTGCCAACCAGAATGGCTCTAGTGCATTTAACCAAGGCGCCGACAGGCTCTGCGCAATCTGCACTACCACAATGCCTTAAGTTGATAACTGAGCGCTTCACGTATCCAGTCTGGGCGTTTGGTCATAACACCCGCGACCAATCCTTCGTATTCAATACGTCTTAAGGTAGCCAACATGCAACGTGATGCTTGCTCAGGATCAGTCAACTCCAGCGCTTCAAACCATGGTTTCATTAAAGCAACTGAACGCCTTAATAGCTCCGTCACCGCATCACGAAGGGCGACGTTATTTACTGCTGCATGCCAAAACGCATACTCCAGCACTAATTGATCACGATGTTCCGCTAGTCGCCACTGAATATAATCAACACCTAAGTCTAGAAAACCCTGCTCTAACACCTCACGGTTTTCAGCCGCTTTTAACGCTGCAAACTTCTGCTCAGCCTGCGCCCAAAACGGCTCTGTAAAGCGCGCTAGCGTCTCTTGAGCAAATAGCTGCATAGACTCATTAATCAGTGCTTGAATATCTCGAAAGTAATACGTAGTTGATGCTAGCGGCACACCTGCAGCCTCAGCAACAGCACGATGACGCACACCTCGAATACCGTCATCAATAATGACTTGCCACGTAGCGCGCAAGATATGCAAACGACGCTCATCACCGCGCGCCTGCCGATTAACCGTATAGTTTGGGGTTATTTCACTCATGTTTTATCGCGATATGACTAGACAGTCGTAGCATAACGACTCTGGCGGTAGAAACAAGAAAAGGCCCACATAGGGCCTTTTCTTTTTCACCACATAACTAACTTATTTCTGGATGCGGAACTCAACACGACGGTTGGTTTCACGACCGATTTCAGTATCGTTGCTAGCGATTGGACGAGCTTTACCGAAACCTAATGCAGTTAAACGGCTGCCATCAATACCATAACCAATCAGGTAATCACGAACTTCGTTGGCACGATCACGTGACAATTTCAAGTTGTAGGCTTCGCTACCGATGCTATCAGTATGACCAGAGATCGTGATACGAGCTTCAGGGTCTGAGCGCAGGAATGACACAACATTTTCCATCAAACGCTGAGCATTAGTGGTTAAACGTGCAGAGTTAAACTCGAAAGTAATATCACGCATGACCAGTGTTTGCTCAATGACACAACCATTGGCATCAACACGTGCACCAGCTGGTGTATTTGGGCACAGATCACGGTCATCTGGAACACCATCACCATCGCTATCAAGCACTACAGCTGGAGCAACTTCTTGCACCACTACACGCTCAACTGGCACTTCTTTGATCACAACTTTTTCAACTTCACGAATTACTTCACGTGGCGCACCGAGGCCCATTTCTAGACCTAACATCGCACGATAATCAATCATACCGTCTTGTTCTTGGAAGCGGTAATCATCATAAATGGCACGGAGCTCACCACGAAGACGTAGCTGTTCGTTACCGAAAATAGCGCGTGTAAAACCAGCACCTACGTTTAGGTAGGGCGTGAACTTGTCGTCGTTGCTGCCAACAACATCGTTATACACACCACCTAAACCAGCCAAAATATAAGGCGTGAATTCAGAGCGCTGACCAAAAGCATACTGAAGATCAACACCAAAACCATTTTGGTAAAAATCTGTGCCCGAACCACCAGTCTCAATCGTTGAGCCAAAGTATTGGCCCTCAACCCACAGACGATCACTTAAACGCTTACCAACACCGGCCTGCACACCGAAGCTGTCACCGGCACCACGACCTGGAACACGCTTATCGTCGGCATCCATGTAAAAGCCACCAAAATAAACATAGGTGTCATAACTGCTGCCATCGTCTGCTGCATGAGCAACATTTGCTAGGCTCATAATAGAAGCCGCAGCTAGAAATTTAGCGGTTTTTGTGAACTGGCACATAGATTTAGACATGTTTAACGCCCTCAAAATTATTAACGGCAAGATTACCCGAATTTTGTTTGAACCACACAAAGAAACTACAAAAAGCATACAAAAAACCGATAGATGGCTCACTTAGCGTTTACGCGCACCACCTTGGTTTAAAAGCTGAAATAGGCTATCCATACGCTCACCTAAATGTGCTTGCATGGCTTTTTCCATCGCTCGCGACAGCTCCGCTGAAACGGCCAGATCAGCCAGAGGGCGCAAACGCCAAACAACATCTGCTAAGCGTGGCACATCAGCTGCTGGAGGCAATTCACTGCTGCCATAAACATCAAAAACATGTTTTACCACCAGCTTTACCAGTGCACCCGCCACTTGATCAACATTGGCACGCATACCAGTAAGCAAATCAAGCAGTGAAATCAAAGGGATACCAATACCGACTAGCTCAACACCGGCATTAAATAAACGAGGGCTTGGCGCTTTAAAGCGTGCACCATCAACGGAAATTAGACCTGCTTGAATGGCGCGAGCTAATAATTCAGGTGAAAACTGACGCCCAAACAGCGTCATTAGTTCAGACAGCTCATAAAAAGCAGGTACTTCTTCTGTCCAAGGTGATGTAATCGCCTGCTCAAGGCCTAGCAGTTGGGACAAATCGTGACCACGCTCCCAAGCCTCAATCATTTCAGCAATATTCGATAGGGTATAACCTTTGGCTAACAGGGGACCAATGACTCTCAGTCGCGCCAAGTGTGCGCTGGAGTAAATACCGGTACGACCGCGAATTTCAGGAGGAGGTATAAGGCCCTTGTCTTGATAGGCACGAACATTACGAACAGTCATGTCAGCCGCCTGCGCAAGCTCATCAATAGTGAACTCTCGATTTGCGGTTGGCGCAGCCGAAGCGGCTAAGCCATTTATTGTTATGGTTGCATCCGACGGTGGCATGTGCAGCTAGTCTCACTTCAAGAACTCTAACTATACCGCAGTCTTTTCCCCATCGTCGCCCCCAAAACGCATAAAAAAAGCCCAAGCAGATGCTCGGGCTTTTTTTACTAGCTCACCAACGTTTATTCGAAGGTTTTACCATTTGCCGCCATATCACGCAGCAATTTAGGTGGCGTGAAACGGTCACCAAACTTGGCGGCCAATTCATCGGCACGTTTAACAAACTCAGCTGCACCAACATAGTTGATGTACTGCAGTACACCACCTGTCCATGGCGCCATACCAATGCCAAATACTGAACCAATATTGGCATCAGCCACTGAGGTTAAAACGCCTTCTTCAAAACAACGAGCAGACTCAATAGCTTGACGATATAACAGACGCTCTTTCAGCTCTTCGAACTCTGCATCACCGATTTGAACTTTGTCGGCTTTAACAAAATGCTCGACCAAACCAGGCCACAACACTTTCTTGCCACCTTCAGGGTAATCATAAAAGCCCTTACCAGCCTTTTTACCATTACGTCCAAACTCGTCCATCATACGATCGACAACAGCTTCCGCTGGATGCGCTTGATAAGTAATACCTTCTTCGGCCAGATCTTTAATGGTTTGTAGACGCACTTTGCGGCCCAACTCCAAGCTAACCTCATCGGTAACAGCCAACGGACCAACTGGCATACCTGCTTGCGCAGCAGCTTGCTCGATGGTTTGTGGGTGATAACCCTCACCTAACATGGCAATGCCTTCATAGGTGAAGGTACCGAACACGCGCGAGGTGAAGAAGCCACGTGAGTCATTAACCACAATCGGCGTTTTGCGAATTTGCAGCACAAAATCAAACGCTTTAGCCAAAGCTTCATCAGAAGTCTGCTCACCACGAATGATTTCCACCAACGGCATTTTGTCGACCGGTGAGAAGAAATGCAGACCGATGAAGTTCGCCGGCTTTTTCGATGCTTTTGCCAAGCCTGAAATTGGCAATGTTGACGTGTTCGAGCACATCAATACATCTGGCAATGCATTGGCCTCAGACAGCTCTGTCGCTTTTGCTTTAATGGCACGATCTTCAAACACCGCTTCAATCACGATATCGCAGCCAGCAAGATCGGTATGGCTATCCGTAGTTTGAATCAATGCCAAGGTTGCTTCTGCTTTAGCAGCATCCATACGGCCTTTGCTAACACGCTTATCAAGCAGGCCTTTACTGTAAGCCTTACCGCGATCAGCTGCTTCCAAAGTTTGGTCTAACAGCACTACTTGGATGCCAACAGTAGCCGCAACATAGGCAATGCCCTGACCCATCATGCCAGCACCCAAGATACCCACTTTAGTGGCTTTCCATGCTGGGTACTGCTCTTTGCTAGGACGTGAGCCACCACCATTGATTTTTTGTAAATCAAAGAAGAAAGCTTTGATTTGGTTTTTGGCTTGTTTGCCGGTGGCCAAATGTACGAAATAACGGTGCTCAATTTTCAGCGCGTTATCAAAGCTAACCTGCGCCCCTTCAACCACAGACGACATAATGGCGCGCGGTGCTGGGTAGTTGGCATTTTTAGTTTGCTTACGAAGGTTGGCTGGGAATGCAGGCAAGTTCATTGCCAGTGAAGGCGTTGATGGAGTGCCACCTGGCATTTTATAACCTGATTTGTCCCAAGGTTGCTGTGCTGCTGGATTAGCCTTAATCCAAGCACGCGCTTTTGCCAGCATGTCTTCAGCATCAGTCGCCAACTCATCAATTAAGCCAGTGGATTGTGCTTTTTCAGCCTTCATACGCTGACCTTGCATCAACACGTTCATCAACGCGTTTTGAATGCCTAGCATACGTGTGACACGTGTTAAACCACCACCGCCTGGCAACAGACCCAATGACACTTCTGGCAAACCAAATTCAGCTTTAGTACCGCCAATGGCAACACGATGATGTGCAGCTAAAGCAATCTCTAAACCACCACCTAATGCAGTGCCATTTAAAGCCGCAACAACAGGCTTACCAAAGGTTTCGAGTTGACGTAACTGACCATTAATTTCGACTAGCTCAGCATGCACGTCGGCTGCATTTTCTGGCTTGGCTTGAATCAACAAGCGTAAGTCACCACCAGCAAAGAAGGTTTTCTTAGCCGAGGTAATAATAACGCCTGCAATACTGTCTTTTTCTGCCACTAAACGTTTAACCGCGTCGCCCATAGACTGGCGATACAGCTCGTTCATGGTGTTAGCAGACTGATTAGGATCATCTAGGGTTAGCGTAACAATATTGTCCGCATCTTTTTCCCAGCGAATAGAGCTCTGAGTCATCTTAATTTCTCTCGTAATCCGGTGATGGAACGGCGCTTACACGCGCTCAATGATGGTGGCAATACCCATGCCGCCACCGACACACAAGGTGGCCAAGCCGCGCTTCAAGTTACGGCGCTCCAGCTCGTCTAACAATGTGCTTAAAATCATGCAGCCAGTGGCTCCCAACGGGTGGCCCATAGCAATAGCGCCACCATTAACATTGGTGATGTCATGGCTAATGCCCATGTCTTTCATAAAGCGCATGGC